>CASBQA010000036.1 GCA_949127635.1 Nostocales cyanobacterium PMM_0069
CCTCCCCGCAGGCGGGGAGGGTTGGGGAGGGGTTCTTTTATTATGGCTGTTTGACCGTACATGATATTATTTCACAGTAATAAAATGCTCCCATTTATATAATTGAAGCTTTACAGCCGCAAACAGGTAAAAAGTGCAATTAAATTAGTGCTTACGCGGATCTACATAATACCATGAAAAATTCCAAAACTTCAATCAATCTTGGGAACGTGGTAACGTGGTAATTCCCTAGTCCCCAGTCCCAATGTTGAATTTTCAAACTGGACGACAACCAGATAAAACGCTGTGCATATTTACCACGGCTCCAATTACAGCGATCGCTGGTGCTGTAAAGTTAGTTTTATCAACTTGCTCTACAATTGTTTTTAACTGACCAATCAATTCTTCCTGTTCTGGTCGAGTACCCCAACGCACTAAAGCGATGGGTGTTTCTAGACTCAACCCAGCAGAATGTAATTGTTGGACAATGTAGGGTAAATTGTGAATTCCCATATAAATCACAATTGTTTCTGAACCTTGAGCGATCGCATTCCAGTTGACCGCCGGTTGGTACTTACCGGCTGCTTCGTGACCAGTTACAAATGTCACCGAAGAACTATACAAGCGATGAGTTAAAGGAATACCTGCATAAGCTGGAGCGGCAATTCCCGATGTAATACCAGGCACAACTTCGGTGGATATTCCAGCTTTTAGTAATTCTTCCATTTCTTCACCACCGCGACCAAAAATAAACGGATCGCCACCTTTTAGCCGCACCACAATTGCATTATCATGTGCCTTATCAATCAATAATTGCGTAGTTTCTGATTGTAATAAAGAATGTCGTCCCATTCGCTTACCGGCGTTTATTTTCTCTGCATTAGGATTAATCATTGCGAGAATTGCCGGACTTACTAAAGCATCATAAATGACGACATCGGCACATTCTAACAAAGCTTTGCCCTTAAGAGTCATTAATCCTGGATCTCCGGGTCCCGCACCGACTAAATAAACTTTTGCCAAACATTTCTTCTGTTCTTCGTTGGAGTCTTCGCGGTTCATTTGTTAATCAAATCCCAAATTAGATCGGCTAACTCTGCACTTGCTCCCAAAGGTTCAGCCATTTGGAAATGCACAGCAGGGAATTGTAATTTTAACTCTTGTGAAGAGCGAGCGATCGCATCTGTGATACCGCCAGCAAATAAAAAGTATGGCAAAATATTAATTTTATGATAACCCGCACTCACCAACTCTTTCACTCGTGATTCTAAACTAGGAGCCACAGACCAATAAGCAACTACTACTTTCAAATTTGCTGCCATTGCTTGGACTTGTTTTTTAGAACCAGGACGACGGCTACCGTGAGTTAAAAGAATCCATCCTTGGTGATGATGATTTTCGCTGCTTTGGGCAATTTGCTTTGCTAGCAATTGTTCTATACCAGCATGACTACCTAAATATGGTTGTAACTCAATTATCATATCTTGGGCGATCGCTTGTTGAGCCAGAGCCACTTCACCGGGAATATCTTCCATTACATGCACCCCTGGCAGCAGAAATAATGGTAATATTTTGAGGCGATGATACCCACTCGCCAAGGCACTTTCAGCAAATCTTTTAATCTGCTGGTGCAAAGGTTCAGGCTTTAATTCTAAGTATGCAGTGCCTACTAATTGACATTTTGGTGGGGACACCACACCACCAATGATAGACCTTTCTAAGTTGCTTTCCAGCTTATTATTTACCAGTTTTGCCAATTGCTGCATAGCAATTTCCTGGCGCGGATCGCGACTTCCGTGAGACACCAACAGATATGCAGATGGCATTAGCAATTATTTACTCAAAGCGGAATTTTTATATATTTTATCAAATTATTCAAACAATTATAGGACTTACGCACTCGTTACGAAAAAATAAGACTTTGAGATTGCTTCCTTACGTCGCAATGACGGAAATTCGTAGTCCGTGCGTAAGTCCTGAATTAAGTAGCGCAGACGCAAATCTAATTCGCATCTAGGAGACATAAAAGTGAAAATGAATGTAGAGACGTATGTGGTTCAAATACATGAAAACTGCTGTAATTTAGTATGCGATCGCGACTTTGCCAAGTAAAAGGTGTTTTTAATCAATAAACTGTTGCAGAGAGGGTGCAAGTTCCCGATTCAATCGACCTGAGCGAACAAATTCAGCATAAGTATCAGCTTCAATTGCTAGTAGTTCTGAGCGCAACTGCTCAAGTGTAAAGTCCCGTATATTGGGATACTCATCTTGTAATTTCTCGATTTCTGCTTGCAGACGGTCAAGCTCTCCTTTAATCAGCGCTTTCTGGTAGTCGCAAAACTCTGGTTCAATCCCAGGACGCTGGTCAAGTTTTTCTAAGTGTTCCAGTACTCGATTGAGGGCAGTTTGACGGGCAATTACCTCTAAATATTGCTGACGCAGAGGTTCATCTCCGAGCAATTGCAACTTTTTTAATAAAGGTTGGATGGTCAATCCTTGTACGAGCAGCGTAAATAATACTCCGCCAAAGACTGTAGCAATCAATGCTTCGCGATTTGGTAAACTGGTTGACACACTCAAAGCCAAGGCAATAGAAACAGCACCTCGCAACCCACCCCACCAAAGCACCGTTTGTTTTGATGTGCTAATTTTTGAATTGACGAGACGATTACTGACAAAGCTTAGTGCATAGATTGCGATCGCTCGTGTCATAATCATTGCTGCAACTGTGATAGCGATCGCACCTAAATTTTCTCTCAAAATCGCAAACTGTATCTGATCCCCAATCAACAAAAATACAATTGAATTGACAAAAAATGCTAAAAATTCCCAAAATTCAGTGACAATAACTCGTGTACGCGGGTTCATACCAATACGAGAGCCAAAGTTACCCAGAATTAAACCACAAGTAACGACTCCCATCACTCCAGAACCACCCAAATCCTCAGTTATGAGGTAAGTAGCGTAAGCGGAAACCAAAGTTAATGACTGCTCCACTAACGGCAAATCGAAGCGCTGAGTTAGGTAGGATATGCCAAACCCAATTAAAGCTCCCATCGATACACCGATACCCACAACTGTTAAAAACTGTACCAAAATTGGTTTTAGTCCCCATTCAGTGGTTCCCAAGGACAGCGCGACTAAAAAACCAAAGGCAACCACTGCCATGCCATCATTAAATAAGCTCTCCCCCTCCATTAAAATTGAGAGCCGTTTTTCTGTTCCCAATTCCCGAAATAACGCTGTGACTGAAACCGGATCGGTGGCAGAAAGGCAAGCTCCAATTAGCAAAGCAGTTGTCAGAGAAATTCCGGCAAATTGATTTAACCCAAACGCAACTCCGGCAATGGAAATTACCACCCCAATTACCGCATACAAGCAGATTGGCACTAAATCCCGCTTTAAGTCTGCCCATTTCAAATTCCAAGCAGCTTCAAACAACAAGGGAGGTAGAAAAATCGACAAAATTAAGCCAGGGGAGAGGTACACTAATCTGACATCTACCAGTGCCAGCATTAACCCCACAATCACTAAAAGTAAAGTGTAGGGAATATGACGAAACCAGCTAAATATCTGTGGTAGCGTTGCCACACTCAGAGAAACTGAAAGTACCAGAAGAAATTGCTTGATATTTTCTTCAATTGCAGCTTCTCCAATTGCTGATTCAATCGCCATGCTAAAATTACCGTTAAACTTCTGCGTTAATTTTAATCAAATTCTTGTTATATAAAACATCCCTTGGGACGATATTGTGATTAAAAGATTAAAGCTAAAGTAAAAATTTTAGGAAAATGCAATGCTTGATATTCGCGATCGCTTCCGAAACTTTAGGCGATATAAACTCGAACTAATCCAGGTAGAGCAACTAAAAACAGAATTACTAGAGGAATCTACCCCGAACCTAACTTATTTGATTTTAATTGTGAGTTCTTGTGCGATCGCTACATTTGGGTTACTCACTAACAGCGCTGCTGTGATCATCGGTGCCATGATTATTGCACCGTTGATGCTGCCAATTCGGGGTTTAGCCTTTGGTGCTTTGGCAGGTAATGTTAGGTTGTTTCGTCTCGGTTTGATTGCGGTAGTCATAGGAACATTGCTAGCAGTTGCGATCGCTTCTAGTTTGGGTTTGCTGGTTGGCATTTCTGATTTTGGTAGTGAAGTGCTATCTCGTTCTAAACCTACTTTGCTAGATTTGGGTATCGCGGTGGTAGCTGGTGTGATTAGTGGTTACGCCAAGCTGCAACCCAAAATTTCTACTAGTTTAGCAGGAACTGCGATCGCAGTTGCTTTAATGCCGCCAGTTTGTGTCATCGGTTTAGGATTGTCCCAAGCAAACTGGGCACTTAGTCAGGGAGCAACTCTACTCTACCTCACTAACCTGTTAGGCATTACTTTAGCGTGTATGCTGACCTTTCTGGCGATCGGCTATTCTCCCCTGAAAACCGCACGAACCCCGTTAATTTGGGCACTAACTTTAACAGGTGCTTTGCTGATTCCTTTGAGCGTCAGTTTTAGCCAGTTAGTCAGACAAGCACGGTTGGAAAGCAGTCTCAAAAAGGCTCTGGTGAACCGAACCCTAACCTTTCAACGCTTGAATTTAGTTAAAAGCGATACTAACTGGCTAACCAAACCCCCACAAGTCAGATTAAGCGTGCGGGCAAAAGAACCTATTTCCCCCAAACAGGTGAGGTTGTTAGAAGCTTTTTTGGCAAAAGAGATGGGGCAATCTTTTAAGCTAATATTTGAAGTTAGCCAAGTTGAAGAAGTCATAGGAGATCCAACTACCTCTAACTCAATGCCTCGGAATAATTCAACAAAATCTAATTGATGAACGCTTCTTCAGATAGAGTAAAATTTTCTAACTTTCTATTATTATCGTCTATGTTAGTAAGTAAGCCATTCACATGAACGCAGAGATATCCGCAGTTTGGGACAAAATTCAAGGAATGATTAACGGCTTGATTGTCCTATTGCCTAATCTCGTGCTGGCGTTGATCGTCTTTTTCATCTTCTTTTACGTTGCTCGGACAATTAAGAAAGTGGTCAAACGCTTGACCCGTAACCGTCGTCAAGCCCGAAATTTAGGAATGGTATTGGGAAGATTGGCACAAGGTACAACAATTTTATTCGGTCTATTTGTTGCTTTGTCAATAGTAATTCCTATCAAAGGTTAATGTTTTTACCGACTATAGTCCCTTACCGAGAATTCGTTATTCTAATTCTAGGTAAATCTATATATTTTGATAACAGTCAACAACCCTTCTTTTCTAGTGCTGTTCGGCGCTGTAAGTATAAAAGGTTTCAAATGCTCCTACACTTTCAAATGTATAAGAAGGCAGCCATGAATTCAGTTTTAAATCTGTATGATAAATACTAAAAATAATAAAATCTTGTCGTTCTGTAGTCGCTGCAACCAGTTCGCGCACTTGTGGATTAGCGGAGTCTACTAGTTTATTGCAATCTAATTTAATTAAATTTTCTAACATCTTTGGTGTTTTTTTGCAGACATCGCTTTTTAAGTATTTTGTCAACCGTTGCACGGCATATTCTTCATATTCCGCTTGACTGGGGTTTGTCTTCGCCATCGTCACTCCCAAGACAACTAATCCGACGCCGACAACATATGTCATAATTGTTGAGAGTCTCATTTTTCCTAACTGTTAATCACTGTGGTCTTTTGACTCTAGATTAACTGACTCCGTTCCTTAAATAAAAACTCTGGATCAATTTGCCGGGGCTATGCTATATTGATTTAAAGAATGGCGAGCGTAGCCAAGTGGTTAAGGCAGTGGTTTGTGGTACCACCATTCGTGGGTTCAATTCCCATCGTTCGCCCTTATTTGAGAATAAGACCAACAGCGCGGCGAATGTATGCTTCGATTGGTTCGATAGATTGTGGTTTTGCCAACACCAGATGATCGCGCGATCGCATCAATGCTTAGGCGATCGTAACCCTCTCCGATCAGAGATGCTTCGCGTTCACGAAGCAATACAGTTCAGTTAAGGATTTTTGGTACTAATTTTAGACCTGTAGAGACTACCAAGTGCTACGTATCTACGAGGATTTGGGGCTTAACACCAACGGTATTGAGTTAGAGAAAGCAAAAGTTGCAAAGGTGAACGTTTTAAATTTTATTTTACCTTTACCTTTCTCC
>CASBQA010000037.1 GCA_949127635.1 Nostocales cyanobacterium PMM_0069
ATATAAAAAGCGCACAGAATCGGCACCTTTATTCTGCATTTTGACGCGAAGTAGCAAATCACCGCCAGAGTAGCGAGCAGATTGTACAGAAATCGTTACCTTCTCGCTTTCAGCAGTAATTGGAAATCCTGCTTGGGGTTTTTCTTCGGCTTCAGTCGGTGTTTCCTGAGGTTTTGGCTTGCTGGTATTTTCTTCGTCCTCGTCATCAGACTTTTTAGCTTTCGCAGCCTTGCTCTTACCCTCAATCCGGGACTTAACAACTTTGAGGATTTCTTCCTCTCTTAATAATGTTACCGCTTGATGTTGGGCGCTGTTTGCCTTACTGCTGGCGAATTTGCTTGTGGGACGACCATCTGGGGTTGTTACACCCTTAAGTGCGGAACTCCCCAAAGTAAAGCCCCAAAACGCGCTTACAGAACCTGCTCCCAACATTAGGGTTAATAAAATCAACGTCAGAAGTACAGTGGAATTTAATTTCATTGCTCTCGAAGCTATTGGCGCTATATTGCCGGTCTATTTATCTAAAAGTATTGAAGCTCTGTACTTCAATTTTATAAAAGACTTAATCAATATTAGTCTGCCCTATTTCTCTGTCAAATGATGTAGTATAAAATCTGCTAAACTATTGTACAGTGTTCAAAATCTGTGAACTCATGCTAAAATCAAGTCCGGGAGTTGTTATAAAGCTTATAGGCAACTAGCTGACGCTAAAATTAGCAACCGAGTTGAAGTCATAAACTCTATCAACCGTAAACCCAAACAAATAAGCGCCTTTGGCCGATTGGGGAGGCAGCGAGCTCATAATTCGCTTTCAGACTGGTTCGATTCCAGTAGGGCGCATCAAATCATATTGCATAATCGTGCGATAAATCGTAGAGACGTTCCGGTGGAAAATCGTAGAGACGTTCCACCGGAACGTCTCTACAATACGTTGAATTTTTGACATAGATCACAAAATCATCCCAAAAATATACAACGCCAAAAATCTTGGACTTTGGTCAATTTACCGTGGTGGTACAGTATCAAACCTAAATTCAGTGCCGGTTTTGAGCTTGTTGGAATTTAAGCGAGGAGACATCATTAAAGATGTATTATAAGGATTGGGTAAATCTGGCGTGCGAATATATGGATCGTTGCCAACTTGCTGATTGAGAACGTCGCGATAGACAACGTTAACTAACTCAGCATCACGCGCTATTTCGTTTTCGGGAAAGGAATTGCGAAACAACGAACCCGATCCAACCAGCCAGTCTATTTGCCGTCTAAAAGTGTTGTTGCCGTAGAAATTGCGATCGTTTTTAAAGTAAGCTCGATCAAATATTTCATTTGCTGTTTCATAATTAGTTGTCCCCTTGTCATCGGCAAAAGCTGGGATGCTAATACTCGCGGCTAAGAGCACTAATAAACCGCCAACAGCTTTAAATTTTATACCCATATTTATGACTCCTCAACATGATGGGCGAATCTTAACTTATGCTTAATTTCAGAACTTTGATGAGTTCAATCTTTGGTGTAGCACAACTTTTAATGATTTGTGATGAATTATCAAGCTGAAAGCCTTTCCCCGTCTGACTTGTGGGCATCTACTGCCGATATAAATATTTTGCACCAACAGTTACTAGATTTATTTTGCCGACTTGCCTATCAAGAAGGTGATTTTATACTTTCTTCTGGACAAGCGAGTTCTTATTACATCAATGGTAAGCAGGTAACACTTAATCCTCAAGGTGCTTTAGCAATTGGTCGCATTCTTCTATCCCGACTACCAGAAGACACGCAAGCTGTAGCTGGTTTGACATTAGGTGCAGATCCAATTGTGACAGCAGTAAGTGTGGTTTCTGCCTATGAAAATCGACCAATACCCGCTTTAATTATTCGTAAAGAAGCTAAAGGACATGGCACAAAAGCATATATTGAAGGTCCGACTTTGCCAGAGAATGCAACAGTAGTGGTTTTGGAAGATGTAGTGACTACAGGGCGATCGGCGATGAAAGCAGTTGAACGACTTAGAGATGCTGGTTATACTGTTAATCTAGTAATTTCACTGATAGACCGTTTACAGGGTGGTGCTGAGTTTTATGAGTCGGTGGGGTTGAAGTTTGAGACGGTGTTTACGATTGAGGATATTCAGCAAAGGTATCAGCAGCTTGCTGATTAAAATGAAGTAATCATAGCCCCATGTGGGTAAAGTCGCAGAGGTGCAAAGAGTGGTCTTAATTGCGACTCTGCGACTCTGCGACCTTGCGTGAGGCAATAAAATCTTTAATAGCGCCGAAAATAGCCCAGAATAAATCTAAATACTTATTTTTGCCGGTTTAAAATCCTAGCTTGCGATAGATTTATTCTAGTTTTTAAAGAGGTATTACATAAATAGTGGTTGAAATTAACTTTCATCAGTAAAAACTCTTACTTCTGATGATTCTCTAGGTTGATGACAACGATCTGATTGCGGCTCTAACCTGTAAAGTCTCAACCTGAATATTACCCAAAGTTAGCCTAATTTTATTAAGGTGTAAATTTATGTTTA
>CASBQA010000038.1 GCA_949127635.1 Nostocales cyanobacterium PMM_0069
ACAGATAGATAAATTTTTTATGTGATTATCTAAATAATAAATATTTGTAAAAACTGATATGCACCCCCACCCAAGATAAACTAAGGTAGGGGCATTACATTCAGTTTAATGCACTAACTCAATCCCCCGCTTCGCTAAAGCCTGCGCTGTCAAACCATTAAAAGCCATCAACTCACCAGCACTCGCAGTAGTTTCTCCACGCTTCCATGCGAAAGTATCGCGCTTACAAGTACTTCTTAACATAATTGGTTCCAGCATCGCAGAAGCACCACCAGTAACACCAATCAACGCATCACCAGCAAATAACTCAGCAAATTGTTCATCATCCAAAAAGCCACCATCAGCTTCAGAACAAGTATCCCAAGCAGTATCATCAGGACGATACAAACGACGGGGATTAATAACAGAAATTATCTTCACCCCAATACCTTCAGTTTCTAAGAAAGCTGCCGCTTCAAATACTGGCATTAAAGTCATATCACCAATTACAGCAAAGACAACTTTCTTACTACCACCTTGATTAGATTCGACTTCATGCAACACTACCGCACCATCGCGTAACCCTTTTTGAGTTTGTTCAAAAGTTGTTCTAATTGGCAAAGGTGACTTACTTGCAGTAATCACAATTCCCTTATTTTTGGTTTTCAATGCCCAGTCATAACAAACTTGGATACTGTTAGCATCAGGTGGGAAAACTGGGAATACATTACCATTTCGCATCATCGAAGCAAAATAAGCTTCAATTTCTGGACGTTGGTGAGTCCATCCGTTGCGTCCTTGTTCTAAAGCACCTGCTGTAAATAAAGTGATTGTTGAGGGAGTAGGACGACGCAATTCTGCCATTGCTTGGATTACAGTTTGCCAAATTGGTAATCCGTTAATGGCAAAAGATTCATAAGAACACCACAAAGTTCTCGCACCCATCAAACATAAACCAACAGCTAAACCTGCACAAGCATCTTCACTCAAAGGTTCATAAACTTGTCCGTTTGGTGCTTGGTTGTATAAATCATCTTTTGTAGGGTGGATAATCTTTAATGCTTGATTTATGTTGGCAATTCCTGATGCTTCGTTTCCATCAGCATTGGTGACGAGGAAATTTTTATCTTTCTGTCCAACTATTCCTACTAATCTTCCCATTGATGTTGTAGAAACTTTCGGATCGCCACCTACAGCATATTCTTCTAAAGGCAATTCTCCTAATTCTGGTAATTGTAATTCAAATTCTGTGACAACTGTTTTCGCTGCGGGTCCACCACCAGCGCGTTCCGCATTTGTTCGCACTAATTGCCAAGCTTCTGGTGACAATGCACGCCGTTGCAATGCAGTTATAATATGAGGAGCATCGAGGGTATCTTTAGGATATAAATTGTGTGATTTTGCTCCTAATGCGTGGACTCCTGCACCTTTCAATTGTTTAATGATAAACACAGTAAGTTTACCGCCAAGTGCAGATTTAGCAGCTTTATCTATACCAGTTAATACAGCTTTAGTAAAAGCTAATCTTTGTTCAAAGGAAAAGGCAGTACTATCAACATAATCGCCTGTTTGATTTTGGTCGTCAAAGTCTTTGGCATCGACTAATACAACTTCCGCAAAACCGTTACCTTGCCAGTATGCTTTCATCTGTTCGTTGGTTTTCAGGGAAACCATGCTATGATGCTCCTGGCTGTAACCGTTCCATACCAACACTGGCAAAAAGTTGGTGACAGTTGGAAAAGCAGTATTGAAGTGTGCGATCGCACTGATGATATAAGGTTCACCCAATCCACCATCCCCAACAGTGAAGGGAAACAGCTTATCTGGATGCAGCTTTGCCGCTGACATCGCAAAGTGTTGCCCTTGTCCCAAAGGTCCTGCGGGTGCGAGAATACCGGGAATGTAGCCGGAAAGATGTCCTAAAAGTCCGTGCTTTTCGCGAAAGCGATCGCGCAACTGCTGCACTGTATAAATCCCCATGTCCTCTAGCGAACGATCTAAGAACATGGCACTATAAAATCCAGGAGCGTGGTGTCCCACTTCCGTGATAATGTTCTTATGACCCAACATGACCAACGCTGCATAAGCTTCCGCTTGGGAAGCAAATCCACCTGGGTGTCCCGAAGCTTTAGAAGCAGTAACTTGTAACGTTAAATAACGCAAGGCATCAGCTGCAAGCAAAGTCTGATATACTGCCGCTGGATCTTCAGGATTAGCGATCGCTAATTTATCAGATGCGATCGCAGGTGTTCCCCCATAAGTTTCAAAATCTGGCAACGCTTCCCCAAAATATTGAATTCCTTCGCAAAAATCCGGAGACGCTGAAGTTGCTTTTGGTGTGATTGCAGTCATGGTAAGTACCTTGTAAATAAAAGGAGATGCTGTAAATGCTCATCCAAGTTAACAAGGATTTTACAACTTTCAGGTTGTAACAATTTATGACTTTTTCACAACGTAAAGATAATTAGCTTAAATCTAAACGCAACAAAACTTAATTACTTTCTTTTTGTTTCAGTGGCAAAAAAGAATAAACCGCACAAACCGGAGAAGAGAGTTAGGAGTCAAAAGTCAATAGTCCCCCTTGTCCCCTTGTCCCCTTGTCCC
>CASBQA010000039.1 GCA_949127635.1 Nostocales cyanobacterium PMM_0069
CCTTTCCCCTTCCCCTTCCCCCAATTTGGGAAGAAAAATAACACACCAGCTAATTGCACCCCTTAAAATAGTGTCAATCACACCTTTTTTTTTGGAAATGCATATGAAAGAACGTCTTTCTGAATTACTACCCACAGTCATGCAAGTCTTGCAAAGAAATGTGGCTTGGATGACTTGGAACCTATTTCTGGCTTTTATACCTTTGGCTTTGAGTGTTTGGTTGTTTCGCACTCGTCGCGGACGTTCTTGGGTTTGGTGGTTTGGCTTCCTGGTGTTCTTCGCTTTTTTACCGAATGCACCTTATTTATTAACTGATGTAATTCACCTAATAGATGATATCCGTAGAGTTCCATCGATATGGATGATTACTTTAATCATAATTCCGGTATATTTGGTGGTGATTTCGGCTGGATTTGGAGCTTATGTAATATCTTTAATTAATTGGGGTTACTACTTAAACCGCATTGGCAAAAGCCAGTGGATTTTGGGGATTGAGTTAATTACCCATGCTTTCAATGCCGTTGGTATTTATTGGGGACGGTTTTTGCGTTTCAATAGTTGGGATTTTATTACGCAACCTGATGCAGTAATCACCAAAGGTATAGAAGAAATTCTTGGGAAACAGCCTTTGGTGATTATCACCATTACTTTTTTTGTACTAACAGCCTTGCACTGGCTGATGAAAAAGGTGATTTTGAGTTTTCTTAGGCAACCGCAGAATGGGGTAGGAATTAAGTCACAATCATCCAATGCTAACACCCACAACATATGATGACAGGCTTATCAACCATAATAAAAAACTCTAAAACCCTGTAGAGACGTTTCACATGCTTCGTCTCTACAATATAGGCAAATTACCGGACATGATATAAGTTCTATATTTGAATCGCGGTTATTTGAGAAAAATCTGCGATCGCTTCTAGAACAGAAGAGAAGCGACTCCAAAAAAGTATCGCTCTTTTTCATATCGGTAGTAAGCAATAACAGAATATTAAATAAAAACTCAATTAATAAAGTTTTTGCCGTGCTGCTTCTAAAATTATCTTTTGTTCGGCACGAGCGATCGCTTTATATGTTCGTTCTACCGCTTCTGGTTCCACAGATATAGACGTAATCCCCCATTCTACCAACTTTTCAATAATTTCTGGATACAGCGCTGGTGCTTGTCCGCAAATTGAGCAAGGAATCCCGGCTGATTTTGCCATTGAAATTAGTTGAGCTACAGCTCTCATCACTGCTGGATGTCGTTCATCAAATGAAGACGCTAACTCTCCTTGTTCTCGATCTACTCCTAACAGTAGTTGAGTTAGGTCATTTGTACCAATCGAAATTCCTTGTACACCTGCTTTCACATATTCTGGCAATAAAAATAGCACACTTGGCACTTCTGCCATAATCCAAAGTTGAAATTGTGGCTTTTGAGTTAACCCTGCTGACTCAACTTTTTGACGACAAAAAGAAAACTCTTCCACAGTGCGAACAAAAGGCAATATTAAATGGATATTGTTGTAGTCTGCTTGCTGTATTGCCGCTATTGCTTCAAGTTCCAACTCAAAAACTGCGGAATTTTGCAAATAAGCAAAAGTGCCACGTTCACCTAACATCGACTGTTGCGAAGATGGTACATTATGACTAAATGATGTCAATTCGTGCGATCGCCAATCTAAAGAGCGATAATAAACTGGTCGTGGTGCAAATGCACGAACAAACTGCATCATTTGCTCAGACCATAGCTCTAATAATTGTGCCTTACGTCCGCTAGAAAGCCAACTACTCGGATGTTGCCCTTCAAGTATTGTTAATACCATCAATTCTGAGCGTAACAATCCTACCCCATCTAGAGGCAAATTTTGCACCTGCTCTATCAGGCTGGGCTGACTTAAATTAACCAGCAACTGTGTAGCAATCATGGGTAGGTGCGCTGACAAAAAAATAGGAGAATTAGAAACTAAAGGTTCCGTTTTCAAGTTGCCCAGTTGAGACTGTTGCGCTTTGTGCTTTGGTCTCGCTTGGGTAATGAGGGGAACTTCCTGACTTTCCGCATCATCTTTTCTTACACGATAAACTTCTCCCCTGTCACCATCCAAAAGTAGGCGATCGCCTGTTTGAATTAAAGCGGTGGCATCTTTTGCGCTCACTACTGCTGGGATACCCAACTCTCTGGCAAGAATTGCCGCATGGCTGGTCAATCCTCCTTTTTCTGTGATGATACCGACTAATTGTTGCAATAACGGTAGCCAATCGGGGGCGATCGCTTGTGCAACCAAAATCACCCCTTTAGGTAGTTGTTCTGATGATAAAAGTGAATTTACTACATAAGCTGTCGCTGTCACCCGACCCGTCCCTGCTCCTATTCCCTTGAGAAAGTGTGTGTTGGAAACCGCAAATTGGGGAGCGGTAACTTTTATCAGATAAAGCTTTGGAGCCGGAAATTCCTCAGAGATAGTCCAGTCAACGGTATAATTTATACCGAGATCATTTTCAAGTAGATTCGCCAGTTGAATTAATTGTTGCAAATATTCTTCTTGTAAAGCGTACTGTTTTTGTTGAGATGACTCAACCAAATGTGCCACCAAACAAGTATTATCTAGCGCCAAAGAATCGGGTGGTGTATCATCAAGACGATAAGCAAGCATTTTATTGCCCAGTTGTTGTTCTCTGACAACGCCAGTTTCTCGTTGAATGTAGTGAACATCTGGCTGAACTTCGCCGTGTTGCAGTGATATTCCCAATCCCCAGGTTGCTTCAATATCCCATCCTCTTGAGTTGGAGTTGAGTGAACCGCTAGCGAGTGCATTTTCAATTCCTTGCACCAAAACTGCTAAATTAATTTGTCGCAGGTCAATTCCTAGCCGTTGCCAATATAGTAAACTTTTGGCACGAAATAATTGGCTCCAAGTGTGTTTTAATGCTAAAGCGATCGCTTCATATTCACAACGGCAAATTTGCGACTCCAGCAACCCAGATATATTCCCGACTCCATGCGTTGCAGTCGGTATCGCTAAACTAGGTCGAAAAATTAAATACGCTGTTTTCCATTCCTTAGCTGCTTCCAGAATTTTATTCACCCACTTTGATGGTACAGTCGCCGCGATAATTTCCTGATGTAAATGACCAGCCACCTGTTGTAATTGACGCCAATTATTCACATCTAGGTGTAAGGAAGAATAAGGCAAATCGGCAACTAATGCCTCTGAACTATTGAGAGTTTCCAGAAATTGCCGCAAAACTTCCGCACCCAATATAAAACCAGGCTTCACCGGATAGCCACGCTGCATAATTCTGCCCAAGTGAAACGCTTTATCACCAACTTTGGCGCGGTCTTGCAGTTTAATTTGGTCAAGCCAGTAGAGTTTATCCACTCAAATTGTTAATTGTCAGTTGTCATGTAACTACGGGCATTATCTCCTGGTAGTTTGTCAGATTTCATCTACTCATTACCTTCGTTAGCCCTCCTGTACCCGTGGCAAAAGGGGTTTAGTTAATTTATATAGTTGCACATGCGAGTATATTAATAATTAAAGTAGAATATAAGATTATTTTTTCTCTAAAAATATAAGCATTGTTAAGCACTTACTACCTTTTGCCCAATGATTGGCTAAATATCACTTTCCGGCTATGCCTCGCTTTGGTTTTTGGGGCAATTATCGGCTTAGAACGCCAACTCAAGCGCAAACCCGCTGGTTTAAGAACTCATATGTTGGTATGTTTTGGTTCAGCGGTATTTACTCTCATACCTATGCTCACAAATGGCACTCAACCAGATAATAATTCTCTTAGTCGCATCATTCAAGGAATTACAGCTGGTGTAGGATTTCTCGGTGGAGGGGAAATTTTACGTGAATCTTCCCAAAAATCACAGCGTTCTGAAGTTCACGGATTGACATCAGCAGC
>CASBQA010000040.1 GCA_949127635.1 Nostocales cyanobacterium PMM_0069
ATATTAGCTCATAATCATTGTTTTAGTTTCACCAAATGCTAAAATTGATATGTTCTGCGGTAATCGTTAGAATAAAACCTTAAACCACGAGCATCCTAAAATAACACAAAATACAATATTTTCGTAGTTGAGGGTATGTTAGTCGTGGCGAGTTCTACAGTACAACACAGACATTGGAAGATTGAACGTTTTTGCTTTTTTTGCTGCAATTGTCCAGTCCACACGTAGCTTATGGCGCTTTGGACAAGCTGTCCTGGGTATCCTCTTTCGTCATCCCATCACTGGCACCAGTATCATCCCCATTTTACCCGATGGTAGGATTGTGCTAATCCGGCGGCGTGACAATGGTCGCTGGGCATTGCCTGGAGGTATGGTGGACTGGGGAGAAGATATTCCCAATACAGTCCAGCGTGAACTGATGGAGGAAACTGGGCTTGATTTGGTGAAAATTCGGCGTTTGGTAGGAGTCTACTCCGCACCAGATCGCGATCCCAGAATTCATTCGATTTGTATTGTCGTTGAAGCAGATGTTCAAGGAATTATGGAGATTCAGGATACCTTGGAAGCAATGGAAATCCAGGCTTTTCCTCTCAACTCTCTACCACCAGGGGAAATGTCTCACGATCACACTCGGCAGTTGCAAGATTACTTGCAGGGCTTGACAACATTAGCGTAAAAGTATAGTTGTTAGTTGTTAGTTGTTAGTTGTTATTTGTTGGTTGTTGGTTGTTGGTTGTTGGTTGTTGGGTGTTAGTTGTTGATTGTTATTCCAGTATCCACTAACCACTATCAACCATCTACTATCAACCATCCACTAACCACTATCTATTATCTACTAAATTAAAATGAATAATTTATTTCGTAACTCCCGGAGAAAACTCTCTCAAGGGTTATTATTTTGGCGTGAAGTTGGTGAAGGAACTCCTATAATTTTCTTACATGGTGCTTGGAATGATAGCTGTGAATGGTTATCGGTGATGGAATCGCTTTCACATTACCATTGCTTTGCACCAGATTTATTCGGTTTCGGTGAGTCAGATGATCCTAAAGTTCACTACTCAATTGATTTACTCTTAGAATCTTTAGCTGAATTTATCCACGCTTTAAAGCTGGAAAAAGTTTATTTAGTCGGACATTCTCTCGGAGGATGGATTGCTGCTAGCTATGCTTTAAAATATTCAGAGCAAGTTTATGGTTTAGTCTTGTTAGCACCAGAAGGTGTGAAAATAGAAGGACAAGAAAAGCATTTACAGAAAATGCGGCAATTAGTCAAGCGATCGCCTTTTATATTTAAATTATTACGACTGCTTCGTCCCATAACTAAAATGTTAGGCTGGGATCAAGAAATTGAACAAGATTGGCAGCTTTATCAAATACTAGTGAAATATCCTACAGCTTGCAAAATCTTATTCCAACGTCAGCAGCCAGAAATTAATGCCGAATTATTACAGGAGCGATTATATAATTTAGAAATCCCAGTTTTGATTTTGCAAGGTGGAGAAGATACACCACAAAGTTTAGCTATGAGTCAAGTTTACAGTCAAGCTCCTTCATCTGAGTTAAAAATAATTGCCCACGGTAAAAGCAACTTACCAGAATCTTGCCCTGGTGTTGTGGCTGGATATATTCGAGAATTTATCAAAAATCAAGATTTAATTCTGTAGTATTTACGGAGTTTAATTAGCAATGAAAAATCAGCAATTGTTTAGCAATCGAGTCGGAATACTCGCTACTATGCATCAAAAAGAGATAGTCATTGCACCACTTTTAGAGCAATTAGGAATTAAAGTTATAGTACCATCTGATTTCAATACTGATATTTTCGGTACATTCACCAGAGAAATTGAACGTGCTGGTACGCAAATTGAAGCTGCCAGATTAAAAGCGGAAAAAGCACTTGCTTTGACAGGTGAGACTTTAGCGATCGCAAGCGAAGGTACTTTTTGCCCTCATCCTAGTTTACCTTATGTTTCTAGTAATAGAGAAATTGTTATTTTATTAGATAAAAAAAATGAGCTAGAAATTATTGGTGAGGAATTTTCTCTCGAAACTAACCATAATTTTCAGCTTATTCACAATATTGAAGAAGCGTATAACTTTGCAACTAAAGTTGGGTTTCCCGAACATGGTTTGATTGTTATTTCTGATTCATCTAAAGATAGCGGTGAGATATTCAAAGGTATTATTACAGATAAACAACTTGAAGATGCTGTTAATTTTGCTTTACAAAATTCATCAACTAAAAAGGTGCATATAGAAACAGATATGCGGGCAATGTATAACCCCACACGAATGAGAAACATAGAAAAAGCCACTCGTAATTTATTAAAAAAGATTAATAACTTTTGCCCTAACTGTGGTATGCCCGGTTTTGAAATAACTCAACGAATCAAAGGATTACCCTGTGCAAGTTGTTATACACCAACTTTGCTAACTCGTGCTGTCAAATATCAATGCAAAAAATGCGATTTTAGTCAAGAAGAATCATTCCCTGATGGCAAATATGCAGATCCTGGACAGTGTATGTATTGTAATCCTTGATGTTTACCATTGTTAAATCCCATATGGAGTTGGAATTAAGCTAATTTCTGTGACTTTCCATCACAGTTAAGCTGTCTCTATATTTCATAAAAGAAACTTATATTTAAAACGTCTTGTTATTTTATAAATTTATCAATATAGTTTCTTAAAGAAGCAATAAATACCAGGCTCTAAATCCTGCTAGAGACTACCAAGTGCTACGTCTCTACATACATACCGTTTTTTAGCACCAATTCCTTAACACCAACTGTATTGAAACATAGAATAGTCAATAACTAACTATTGCATTTATTGCGGCATTGTTTGTAGTGAGGGGTTTACCGTTCAAAGCAACAGTTTTAAGGGCTGAAACCCTTACTAAATTAAGTCCTTTGTTTATTTATGCACATCTATAAAAGGAGAACAAAAATGTTAAATCGCAGTCAAATTGTTCGAGGACTTGAAACTATCCAAGATTTAATAGTAGTTTCTTTGTGTATTGGTTTATTTAGCTTTATGGTTATCCAACTGCGAGCAATGTTTTACTCGCTGCTACCTCCTTTAAACTTTAAAGTTTTCACTTCAGATATTCTCTTTTTGCTGATTTTAGTCGAGTTATTTCGATTGCTGATTATTTACTTACAAGAACAACGAGTATCTATTGGTGTAGCTGTAGAAGTGTCAATCGTTTCAGTGTTGCGAGAAGTAATTGTGCGGGGAGTGCTAGAAGCAGAATGGAGCCACATTTTAGCAGCATGTGCTTTCTTGTTAGTGATGGGAGTGCTGTTAGTAGTTCGAGCTTGGCTACCACCAACTTTCAGTGGTATTGACCCCGAAAAGATATTATCTCAAAGAAGTCAGCTACTTTCAACAGATAATTCATTTGAAATTGATAAAAATAATTCTCATGTTGACACTGACAGAGTTGCTGCTAAATCATAAATATTGTAAAAACCTTCCGCTGGAACGTTTCTACAAAAAAAATAGCGATCGCATTCCCCAAAATATCAAATTCGGTTCCACAATCAAACGCGCTGCAATTTCTGGAAACTGTGATTTCATGTAGTTTACCACTAAGGTGCGATCGCCTCCTTTAATTGCAACATTACTTTGGGGAAAATCGCACCACCAAGCTTCAACAAAGTCTTTGATTCCCGCTAGTAAAGTGTAAATAACTCCACTTTGCATTGCCTCTTCTGTATTTAAAGCAAATCGTTGCGGTAGAGACGCAAAATTTCGCGTCTCTACAGATGGTAATTGTGCTGTTTTTTGGTTCAGACTTCCAAGCTGCAAACCTAATCCTGGTAAAATTGCCCCCCCGACTAATTCATGGTGTCTATCAGCACCTGTAAATGTTAGTGTTGTTCCCGCATCAATAACTAACATCGGAAAGCCTAAAGTACTTCCAGCACCATATAAACTTAAGGCACGGTCAATTCCTAAGGTGGGATAAATGCCTTTCAAAGGTACTTGGTCTAAGGTAATAATGCGAACCTGATAATAAGTTTGCCAAATTTTCGTTTGACTGGGAACAACCGAAGCGAGGAGAATAGGGGGAGATGCTCCCAAAGTTCCTTCGGGTAGTTGTTTTAGGGTTTCTGCACAAAGATGGTCACTATCCCAAGTTTTGGAAATTCTCTCACCTCTAAATAATGCCCAATGTAAGCGAGAATTGCCAATTTCTAAAGCTAGCCAAAGATTCTCTGTATTTTCTTGATGCTTCTGTGGTTTCACAGTTTTATTTTTCTTAACTCAACCATAGATTTTTTAAAAAAAATTAACAATTAACTCGTGTCACAATAAAGCTAGAGGAAAATACTCATTTGCGTAAGGAGGGGAGTATGGTAGCACTCACCGAAAGAACTGAAAAAAAACTGACCATGCAGACTGCCGATATTGCTGACCAAACTACGGCAATTCGGTCTTTGGATTGGGATCGCGATCGCTTTGATATCGAGTTTGGTTTGCAAAATGGTACTACTTACAACTCGTTTCTCATCCGTGGTGAACAAACGGCTTTAGTTGATACCTCCCATGAAAAGTTTCGTCAGCTGTTCTTCGATACCCTCACCGGACTGATTAACCCAACTGAAATTAATTATCTGATTATCAGTCACACCGAGCCAGACCACAGTGGCTTAGTTAAAGATTTGTTACAAATTGCTCCGGAAATCACCGTTGTTGGTTCTAAAGTAGCAATTCAGTTTTTAGAGGATATGGTACACGGTCCGTTTAAGCGACGGATTGTGAAAAATGGCGATCGCTTAGATTTGGGCAATGGACACGAATTTGAATTCGTTATTGCACCCAATTTACATTGGCCCGATACCATGTTCAGCTTCGATCATAAAACCCAAATTCTCTTTACTTGTGATGCTTTTGGCTTGCATTATTGCACAGAAAGCACCTTTGATGAAGATTTGGCAGCGATTGAAGCAGATTATCAATATTACTACGATTGTTTGATGGGACCGAATGCGCGGTCAGTACTTTCTGCTCTCAAGCGCATGGACGAACTGCCAAAAATTGGTACAATCGCCACTGGTCACGGACCCCTATTATACCACAACGTTGAAGAATTAACCGGGCGTTATCGCAACTGGAGCAAAACTCAAACAAAAGCAGAAACTACCGTTGGGGTATTTTACGTTTCCGGTTATGGATATAGCGATCGCCTAGCCGATGCCATGAGAAATGGTATCAGCAAAACAGGCGTTGCTGTGGAAATGGTAGACTTGCGATCGGCAACAGACTTACAAGAATTGCGCGAACTTGTCAGCCGTTGTAGCGGAATTGTCCTGGGAATGTCCCCAACTTCCAGTAATTCTGTCATCCAAGCTGCACTCAGCACCGTTTTAGGATCTGCCAAAGAAAAACAAGCTGTAGGTATCTTTGAAACCGGTGGTGGTGATGATGAACCAACTTATCCTCTGCTGAACAAATTCCGCGCTTTGGGTTTGCATGTCTCATTTCCCGTAATTGAAATGCGAGAAGCACCCAGCGAAAATAAATACAAGCTGTGTGAAGAAGCGGGAACAGACTTAGGGCAATGGGTAACACGCGATCGCAGCATGAAAGCGATGAAATCCCTCGGTGCTGACTTAGATAAAGCCTTAGGGAGAATCACCGGAGGATTATACATCTTAACGGCAAAAAAAGGCGATGTCAAAAGCGCTATGCTTGCCTCTTGGGTAAGTCAAGCCAGCTTCAAACCACTAGGATTAAGCATTGCAGTCGCCAAAGATAGAGCGATAGAGTCACTCATGCAAGTAGGCGATCGCTTTGTTTTAAATGTTTTGGAAGAAGGCAATTATCAAGCGCTGATGAAGCACTTTTTGAAACGATTCGCTCCTGGTGCCGATCGTTTTGAAGGCGTTAAAACTCAGCCAGCTGAAAACGGTTCCCCAATCTTAACTGATGCTTTAGCATATATTGAGTGCGAAGTCAATAGTAGGATGGAAGTTGACGATCATTGGATAGTTTACTGTACCGTTGATGCCGGTCGCGTCAGCAAGCCAGAATCCTTGACAGCAGTACATCATAGAAAAGTTGGAAACCACTATTAAGAACTACATGTGCCCTCAGGCTGGAAGCCTGGGGCTACAGAAACGAAGCCCACGCAGGTGGGCTAAACTATATAACTCATAACTTATAAGCGATGACATCTACAAAACCTCGTGACGTTCAGGTTCTCCCCATCGGGACAGACACAACCGTAATGCGATCGCGCAGTTGGACTAGGCTAAGATTTGAAATTGAATATGCGCTAGCTAAAGGTACAACTGCCAATTCTTATTTGATTCAAGGTGATAAAATCGCTCTGATCGATCCTCCGGGAGAAACCTTTACAGAAATTTATCTGCAAGCGTTGCAACAGCGGTTTAATATCAAAGATATTGATTATGTGATTCTCGGTCACATTAATCCTAATCGCGCCGCAACTATCAAAGCTTTATTAGAACTTGCACCGCAGATAACTTTTGTTTGTTCTAATCCAGGGGCAATAAATCTGCGGAGAGCGCTGGAAAATCAAGATTTGCCAATTCTCGTCAAACGTGGTGAAGAAACTCTTGATTTAGGCAAAGGTCATAATTTACAGTTTATTCCTACCCCCAACCCACGCTATCCAGATCAACTTTGCACCTACGATCCCCAAACGGAAATTCTCTACTCAGATAAACTATTTGGAGCGCATATCTGCGGGGATCAAGTTTTTGATGAAGGCTGGGAGACAATTAACGAAGACAGGCGCTATTATTTCGATTGTCTCATGGCTCCTCATGCGCGTCAAATTGAAACAGCGCTGGATAAACTTTCCGACTTACCCGTTCGTTTGTATGCTACCGGACACGGACCTTTGGTGCGTTACGGTTTAATTGAATTAACACATGCTTATCGGCAATGGAGTCAGCAGCAAACATCTGCGGATACGACAGTTGCGTTAATTTATGCTTCTGCCTATGGAAATACAGCGACTTTGGCTGGAGCGATCGCTCGCGGCATCACCAAAGCCGGTGTCAGTGTAGAATCAATTAACTGTGAATTTGCTGATCCCGAAGAAATCCGTAACGCTGTAGAAAAAGCTTCAGGCTTTGTCATCGGTTCCCCTACCCTTGGTGGACACGCACCCACCCCCGTACAAACAGCTTTAGGGATTGTTCTTTCCACCGCTACTAACAACAAACTCGCCGGTGTCTTTGGTTCTTATGGTTGGAGTGGGGAAGCAGTTGATTTAATTGAAGGTAAATTAAAAGACGCTGGTTATCGCTTTGGTTTTGACACCATCCGCGTCAAATTCAAACCCAACGAAGTCACCTTACAAACTTGCGAAGAAGCGGGAACTGACTTTGCCCAAACCTTAAAA
>CASBQA010000041.1 GCA_949127635.1 Nostocales cyanobacterium PMM_0069
CTCCCCCACTCCCCCACTCCAGCAAGGCTTTTATGCTATAATTCTGAAGCCTTTTCGCTTCTTTTTCGGCTTTAGGTATTTTGGCACAAGGGATACTCACAGGCTGAGTCGCTGCGCGATCGCTCAACACATCGATAATATATTATTCGCGCTCTGAGCCAATCCATAAAGAAAACCAAGCCAGATACATCCCCTATATAAATTTATCATCTAATTGCCCTAGAGTCGCCTCCAAGCCTTTTGTGTTATAATTTTGGAGTGATTTAACTTTTTCAGTATTTTAACGAATTCACCCCCACAATCAGGAGAAATTACATGACGAGTAGTTACAGTGCCGATCAGATTCAAGTTCTGGAAGGTCTGGAACCCGTCCGCAAACGACCGGGGATGTATATCGGCACTACCGGACCACGGGGACTCCATCATTTAGTTTACGAGGTGGTGGACAATTCAGTTGATGAAGCTTTAGCAGGGCACTGCACCCATGTGGAGGTGGATCTCAATGCCGATGGTTCTGTCACCGTCACAGATGACGGTCGTGGTATTCCCACCGATATTGTCTCCAAGACGGGAAAATCAGCACTAGAAACGGTGATGACGGTACTCCACGCGGGAGGTAAGTTTGGTGGTGGTGGTTACAAAGTATCTGGGGGATTGCACGGAGTTGGTATTTCTGTCGTTAACGCTTTATCTGAAACCATTGAAGTGACAGTTTGGCGAGAGAAAAAAGTCCATGTCCAGCGTTTTGAACGGGGTATTCCTGTAACAGAAATGATAGTGAACCCGCTCAAAGAAGCAAGAACTGGAACTTCTATCACTTTCAAGCCAGATGAGCAAATCTTCACCACTGGTATTGAGTTTGATTACATCACTTTATCAGGTCGTCTGCGGGAATTAGCATATCTGAATGCAGGCGTGAGAATTATCTTCACCGACAACCGTTTAGAATTACTTAAAAGCGATACACCTAAAATAGAAACCTATGAGTACAAAGGTGGTATCAAAGAGTATATCGCCTACATGAACCGCGACAAGCAGCCACTGCATGAAGAAATTATTTTTGTGCAGGGGGAACGCAACAATGTGCAAATCGAAGTGGCTTTGCAGTGGTGTACAGATGCTTATACGGATAACTTGTTAGGATTTGCGAATAATATTCGTACGGTAGATGGTGGTACGCACCTTGAGGGTTTGAAAGCAGTTCTGACACGCACCTTGAATGCGATCGCCCGCAAGCGTAATAAAATAAAAGAGAATGAACCAAACCTCAGCGGTGAACACGTCCGGGAAGGTTTAACAGCGGTAATTTCCGTCAAAGTTCCCGATCCGGAATTTGAAGGACAAACTAAAACCAAACTCGGTAATACTGAAGTCCGAGGGATTGTCGATTCTCTAGTTGGTGAAGTTCTCACCGAGTACTTAGAATTTCGTCCTGGTGTCGCTGACTCCGTTTTAGATAAAGCCATCCAAGCTTTTAAAGCCGCAGAAGCAGCACGTCATGCACGGGAGTTAGTCCGTCGGAAATCTGTACTAGAATCGTCCCCATTACCCGGTAAATTGGCTGATTGTAGCTCCAGAGACCCCAGCGAATCGGAGATTTTCATCGTCGAAGGCGATTCAGCGGGGGGCTGTTTTTTTATACACACGAAAATTTTACTTACTGAGGGACGCGAAATTACCATCAAGCAGCTCATAGAGGAGCAAGAACAAGGTAAAGAGAACTTCTGTTATACCATTAGGGAAAGTGGCAACATAGGTATAGAACGTATTATCAATGCCAGACGAACTAAGGAAAATGCGGAAGTAATCAAATTGACCTTGGACAATGGTGAGACAATTATCTGCACACCAGACCACCCCTTTATGTTGCGAGATGGCAGTTATAAAGCAGCGGAATTACTGACTCCCCAAGATTCGCTGATGCCGATACATCGCAAACTCTCCCAGAAAAATGAACGGGGCACAGGGCTGAATGGCTACGAAATGGTTTGGAATCCATTGAATGATACATGGATTTATACGCATTTATTAGCAGATTTTTATAACCTTGAACATGATGTTTATCAGTCTTCAGGTAGATGTCATCGCCATCATGTTGACTTCAATAAACTGAACAACAATCCGACAAACATCAAACGGATGTCACCGGAAGCGCACTTAGAACTGCATCGGCAAAACTTGGAAAAGACATTACATCGACCAGATGTAATTGAAAAAAGCCGCCAAGTTCACCAAAGTGAAGAGTTTCGCGCTTTTATGAGCGAACGGATGCAGCAAGAACAAACGCGGCAAATTCTCTCAGAACAAGCGAAAGCGCAGTGGGAAGATGAAGCTTACAAGGCTTATATGCTTGCTAAGTGGCGTGAGTTTTATCAAACTAATGAAGCTTATAGGCTAGAAAATAGCGAACAACTCAATCAAGCGCAACAAGAGTATTGGAGTGATGAAGCAAATCGTCTAGCTCAATCTCAACGAGTGCGGGAGTACTTTGAAAATAATCCGCAAGCGCGGAAGGTACTTTCGGAATTAGCGAAAAAACAATGGGAAGACAAAGATTTATTAGATTGGCGTCGAGAAACAACTAAGGAACAATGGACGTGGGAATTTCGCAAGAAACGTCTTGAAGCGTTAGAGAAAACCTACTATTTCAAAACTATTGCTGGTTTGAAGGAAGTAGAATTGCAACTTGGTTGTTTGGATTTGGAAGTTTATAGCTCTTATCGCAAGCGAACACGCGACAAATCTATGTTGCGTTGGGAGACTTTCTGCGATCGCTATTTTTATGGTAATCGCAGTAGAGCGCGTGAAGCCGTGAAAAACTACAACCATCGCGTTGTCTCTATCGATCGCTTGGAAGAAAGAATGGATGTTTACGATATTGAAGTTCCCAATTCCCACAACTTTGCTTTGGCAAGTGGTGTGTTTGTGCATAACAGCGCTAAACAAGGACGCAATCGCCGAACTCAAGCCATCCTTCCCTTACGTGGTAAAATCCTGAACATCGAGAAAACCGACGATGCCAAAATCTATAAAAACAACGAAGTTCAATCGTTGATTACGGCTCTTGGTTTGGGTGTAAAGGGTGATGAATTTGACTCTACTCAACTGCGTTATCACCGCATAGTCATCATGACAGACGCTGACGTAGATGGAGCGCACATCCGGACGCTGTTATTAACTTTCTTTTATCGGTATCAGCGATCGCTTATCGAAGAGGGTTTCATATATATTGCTTGTCCCCCACTATATAAAGTAGAACGGGGACGCAATTATTACTACTGTTATAGCGAACGGGAACTGCGACAGCGTTTGGCTGAGTTTCCCGACAATGCCAATTACACCATCCAACGATTCAAAGGTTTGGGGGAAATGATGCCAGAACAACTCTGGACAACGACAATGAACCCAGAAACCCGCACCTTCAAACGAGTGGAAATTCAGGATGCAGCCGAGGCAGATCGCATTTTCACTATTTTAATGGGCGATCGCGTTGCACCAAGGCGTGAATTCATTGAAACCTATGGTTCTAAACTCAACCTCACAGATTTAGATATCTAAAAAGTATAAAGGGTGAATGATTAAGGATGAAGTAAACTTCAACAATCAATTTTCTTGTATTAACTTCTTTTTTCACCCTTTATCCTTTATCCTTTATCCTTCTACCTTCTGATGAGGAGTTGCCAAGTTGCCATCGCGACTGCCCAATCTTCTTGGGTATGTATTGCCAAGACTCGCACAGCCGATTCAGCGGTGGCAATATCCTCATCAACAGGATTGTGGGTATTTTTTTCGGGGTCAATTTTCATACCCAAAAATCCAAAGGCATCACAAGCAGCTTGGCGAATTCCTGGAGAATTTTCACCTACACCAGCGGTGAAAACTAAAGCATCTAATCCCCCCAGACTGGCAAGCATTGACCCAATTCCAGAACGTAGGCGATGTACGTACATATCCCAAGCAAGTTGAGCGCGGTAATTGCCTTGGGCGATCGCCTCCATCACTTGCGGTAAATCGCTGGATACCCCCGAAATTCCACGTAAGCCAGAAGCTTTATTTAAAACATAGTCTAAGCGTTCGGCTGAGTAATTGGATTGTCGCAACAGGTGAATCAAAATTCCTGGATCGACGGCACCAGAACGGCTACCCATCATCAACCCATCCAGGGGCGTGAATCCCATTGTCGTATCAACACTGCGACCGTGTTTAATCGCCGCCAAAGAGCAACCGTTGCCTAGATGACAGGAGATTATCCGTAAAGAAGCTAAATCTCGATTGAGAATTTGAGCCGCACGTTTAGAGCAGTATTCGTGACTGATCCCATGAAAGCCGTAGCGACGGATACCTTGTTCTATCCATTCGTAGGGACCGGGATAGATTGCCGCTGCATCGGGCATATGGGAATGAAATCCGGTATCAAAAACTGCCACTTGCGGTATATTTGCCAAGCTTTTCTCAATGGCTTCTATTCCTTCCAAAGCGGCTGGATTATGTGATGGAGCGAGGTTAGAAAGGCGAGCGATCGCTTTTTTGACTTCATCAGTAATTACCACACTAGCGCGGTAATCTTGCCCACCATGTACTACACGATGTCCCACCCCGTCGATTTCTGACAACTGACTAATCACCTTGGTGGAACCGCGAGTTAAGGTGTGAAGCATGTAAGCGACGTGTGCAGGTCGGGAATCAGCGTAGATTTCTTCCTCCAGCACCCCACCATTAGCTGATTTCACCTTGATTTCTGCCACACCGCGATCTTGAGTCCATTTAACTTTGCCTTCCCAAAGCGGTTCGAGTGGTTCTGTGGGCAAACCCTCCTCTGTTATTTCATACAGACAACTCTTTTGGCTGCTAGATCCCGCATTGAGTACCAATATTTTCATCTTTGTTGCCAGCAAGGTTTATGAACTATAGTTAACGGTTCTGCTAAAAGTTTACTTAAAGGCAAAACATAAAAGCTATGAAGAAGGAATTATCTTTTCGCTTCATCTATATGCAGAAGGGCAATTTTCAGGGATGAAATAGCATCTTCTTTTGATTCATCGATTGAATTTTGTACCCACCAAAGAAAAATCCTTCCGATTTCTTTGCTCATAAAAATTGTTTACATGCGACTTGTAGCATCAGGTAGCTGGCTAAATTTTAAGAGGGTGCGATCACGTCCTTAGGTTTGTTCGCCTGACTTCTATATAGTAGACTAGTAGCACTTGGGTGACTAGTAACCTGTACCAGTTTCATTCTTGGACTAGTCACCTATTTTTTGCAGTCACCTCAACGATACTATAGAGGTGAATTTATTATTAAGGGAAAGTAGATGACTAGCTTATTGATGCCTAATACTTCTAAAACACCTGGGGGACGCAGGAAAGACCCATCTTACAAACAATTGAACCTAAACCTCTCACCAGAACTAATTAAAAAATTACGGCACGAATCAGTAGAACGAGAAATCAGCCTCAGTGAATTGGCTGAGAGAATATTTGAAAAATGGCTAGAAGAAAAGATAGATTTCTAGCCCGTCAGCAATAGACTTCTAAAAGAGGACAACCATGAGTACTAACCAACCGGACAGACTTGACCGTATAGAAGAAATCTTGGAAAACACAGCAGAAATTGTGTTAGTCCATAACGAGGCTTTAACCCGCATTGAGGCAGCTATTCAGCAGCTTGTGGAAACGACAACGCAGAATAGCCAGAGAATAGAACAAATTTTAGAATATCTGTTTAGGGAGCGTCCCAACGGTAGAGAATAAAAAATCTAGAAACGGGAGACAGTAGCCCTCGAAAATGCATTCCCAGGTGGAACCTGGGAACGAGGAGGTGGAACTTAGGAACGAGGGAACGAGGGAAGGAATATTTTAAGCAGCGCCGACTTTAACGTTTGCTTCTAGAGTAGTTAATCTTTCGGCAAGTAGTTTTTCGAGACTTACCAAAGCTTTGGTGAAGCCTTCAATACCTTCTGCTAGTTTATCGAATGCCATGCGATCGCTCTCGTGCATTTTTTCAAAGATACCTTTGTCCATCGGTGTTTTTTCGATATCCATCTTTGGTGCATTCTTGGGATCAAGTTTGCGTGGCAATTGGTTTGTAGTCGCTTGCAACTCAGCCAAAAGTGCTGGAGAAATCGTCAACAAATCACAACCAGCTAATTCAGTAATTTCACCAAGATTACGGAAACTAGCTCCCATAACTTCAGTTTTGTAACCGAACTTTTTATAGTAGTTGTAGATTGTTGTTACAGAAACAACACCTGGATCTTCGTGTGCAGGGTAGCTATCACGTCCACTGTCTTTCTTGTACCAGTCGAGAATCCGCCCAACAAAGGGAGAAATCAGAGTGACACCAGCTTCTGCACAAGCGATCGCTTGGTGAATCCCAAACAATAAAGTCAGGTTGCAGTGAATACCTTCTTTTTCCAAAATTTCCGCAGCACGAATGCCTTCCCAAGTAGCCGCAATTTTGATGAGAACGCGATCGCGTCCAATTCCAGCTGCTTTGTATTGAGCAATCAATTCGTGTGCCTTAGCAACCGTAGCCTCAGTATCATAGGACAAGCGAGCATCTACTTCCGTAGACACCCGACCGGGAATGATTTGCAAAATCTTCAATCCAAAAGACACTGCCAAACGGTCAAACGCCATTGCAACGATTTGCGCTTGGCTTGCGCTTGATCCTGCATCTTTCTTTGCTTGGAGTAATGTCTGATCGACAATTTCCTGATATTCTGGCATCTGTGCCGCAGCAGTAATTAAGGATGGATTAGTCGTAGCATCTTGTGGCTTAAACTTCTCAATTGCCTGGATATCTCCCGTATCTGCCACAACAACGGTCATTTCTCGCAATTGGTCTAGTAGATTCTTAGACATAGATACTCCGTGAATGTTGTTTACTTAGGATTTACTCATTCCCCTGTTCTTTACATCCTTCGCTGCACCTTCAATTCTAATTGTGACAACTTTTCTTCACAATTGCC
>CASBQA010000042.1 GCA_949127635.1 Nostocales cyanobacterium PMM_0069
GTCCCCAGTCCTTAGTATTTTATAATACTCCAGCCAACTGCTTATCTTTCGTTTCTATTGGTGCAGAAAGTGCTTCTTCTAAGTCAGCACAACCAAGTTTCTCTTCTAAGA
Organism: Nostocales cyanobacterium PMM_0069; assembly: GCA_949127635.1. GTDB lineage: Bacteria > Cyanobacteriota > Cyanobacteriia > Cyanobacteriales > Nostocaceae > Hassallia. Next base: position 112 of record CASBQA010000042.1, read on the forward strand.
TTTTCATGACTTCGCGTCCGAAGTCGTTGGGATTTTGTTGCCAAGCTTGCAAGCAGACTTCCCCAAAGAACGAACCGAGGGGTTCCGGGTTCCAAAGAAGTTTTTTGGCTGTCCACGGCAGCAAGCTCATTGGATCGTATCCTGGTTTGAGGATGCCTTCTTTGAAAGCGTATTCTTCTAAATGGGTATGGGGTTGCAATCCAATAAAAAATATAGCAGGTTCAACTTTATCAGCACCGAAAATGCGTTCTAATTCACGATGATAGGCGATGGTTTGGCGAATGGTTTCGGGACGTTCGTCAATAACGTTAAATGAGTAGTTGACGGAAACTAAGTCATTGAAACCAGCTGCTTTTAAGTCGCGGCAATTTTGTAAGACGGTTCGCAGATTATACCCCATCCGCATTTTCCGCACAAGTTCTTGGGAACCGCTGGTGATACCTATTTCAAAGTAGTTCATCCCGGTTTTTGCCATCAATTCACACAACTCTGGTGTCAGGTTGTCTGCTCTGATGTATGCTGCCCAATGAATATCTGTCATGCCAGAATCGACAATTTTCTGTAAAAGTTGTACAGCATCATCGATAAATTTCCGCGCTGGGATAAATTGGGCATCGGTAAACCAGAAGTTGCGAATCCCGCGATCGTATAATTGACGCATTTCGGCGACAACTTCATCCGCTGGGTTGATGCGTACTTGTTTGCCTTCAACGACAGTGTAGACGCAATAACAGCAGTTGTGGGGACATCCGCGTTTGGTTTGGACGCCGATGTAGAAGTCTTCTTCTTGGAGGTAGAAGTTGAAGTCAGACCAGATACTTTGTATATAATCGTAGTTACAGGCGGTTTTTTCTAATGGGGTGGGTTGTTCGTGAATTAGGCGATCGCGTGGTTGACTTTCTCCTACCACATAACAGCGTTCATCCCGGAAGTCTTTACCACTTAACAGTTTTTCCAGTAGCGTTTCGCCCTCACCTATAGATATAATTGTTTGTTTAGGTAAGCTTTTACCCAACTGTTCGTAAAAGACGCTCACTGCACCACCACCAACAATTGCACGCGCTTGGGAATTATATTTTTGAGCGCGTTTTAAACCGCGTTTGATTAATCCCAAGTTTCGCCACAATTCTACATAATAGGCGATGAAGATTCGCCCACCGCCGAATGCGCCGCGTAATTTGATCAAAGGGTTCTTGGCATAGTAAAATTCAAAGGCGTTTTGTAGTGGATTTCCACCACGTCCACCGACTGGGGCGTAAATTTGAATATCCCGCCAAGAAAATACTAGCAGTGTCGGTTTAAATTCATCAATACACGTATCAAGGGCAGAGTAATAGTCTAAAGGTGGTACTGTTCCGAAATCGAAAATCCGCTGTTCGATATTGGGAAATAGTTTGTGAACGTGATCGCAAAGATAAACTACCCCAATCGGAAAAATAGGGTTACAAGGAAGGCGAACGTAGAGAATTCGGTTTTCCATCATCGGTGTTTTAACTTCCATCTTGCCATTCCTTAGCGTCCAAGAGAGAGAAATATTTGAGTTTCAAGGTGTTTGTTTTCTATCACGCATCGTGCTTGACATTTAAGCCAATGATTGATATCAGTCAGGAGCGATGTAGCATCTGTAGCAATAGCTGTAGGACTTTGACTCACAGATATATGGTTTTTATAGATAGGTTTTATGAAAGCAATTTCTATATAACTTTACGATAACACCCAGTTTATCTATTAAGCGATCGCCTGCATCTATTAGTTGACATCTAAGTGAATCCAAAAAAATTCTCTCCCACGGTATACGAAAAATCAGGGGATTGCCGCTAATAGTAGTCATTACTTATATTAAGAAAGTTATAGATGTTTCACCAAAGAGCAAAATTTTCAAAAGATTGATCATTAATCTATAATTTTCCAAAAGGCAAAAATCTTAACAATTTTTTCATAGAGTTGACATAACTTATGAGAGAAATTATCAGGAAAAGCTCAGTTGGTATTCGGAGTTACAGCATATGGGGATCAGCCGGTGCTAGCTTTGCTGGTGTAATATAAAATTGTGGCGTAAAGCTCTTTAGCAGTTATGGCTCAAATATTAGATTCTTTACCACCAGAGCAATCAGGGAAAATTCTCTGCTGCTACGTTAATGCCACGAGCAAAATACAGGTGGTTCGCATTTCAGATATTCCCAATTGGTACTTTGAACGAGTAGTTTTTCCAGGACAACGATTAGTCTTTGAAGCACCAAGGGTTGCTCACCTAGAGATTCATACGGGGATGATGGCAAGTGCAATTTTATCAGATACAATTCCATGCGATCGCCTCGCCTTAGATGAACCTAGTAGCAATGAGTCTGGTACAGACTCAGAAACAGCAATAGATCCAATCAATAAAAAAAAGTTGATCCAGACAATTAATACAAAATTTGGAGATACAACACAATCCTTTCAAATAGCTGGTTTAGTATCTGTTGATTAAAAAAAACAATTTTGCTCAATAAAGAGGGTTGCTGGACTCAGCAGCCCTCTTCTGTTTATTATTCATTGGTCAATAGTCAATGGTCAATAGTCAAGATTTATTATGGATCTGCCTTCTTTTGTTTGGTTGTGGAAAATAGCAGCTTGGTCAATGGGGTTGTCGCTGTTGGCTTATTTGTTGCTTGCGGTAACTGGTGTTTTAATGCTTCAGGTGAGAACTTCTCGGCGTCTGTCTTTTATACCGGCGTTTGGGGGAGAAAATCAAAAAGTGCGCGATCTCCACTTTCTTATCGGTTGCTGCATGGTAAGTTTAGTCATGTTACTGTTGGCGATCGGTATTGTTGGCACTTACGGTCACTTTGGTTCTTTAGGACACTCGTCACACTTATTAGCCGGTTTGATAGTCGTAGCCTTAGTTTTAGTATCTGCTTTTAGTGCAACCCAAATTAGCGCTCGAAAATCCTGGGCTAGACCTTTACACATCGGAACGAATATTATTTTATTTGTCGGTTTTGCTTGGGTATCAATAACCGGTTGGATTGTAGTACAAAAGTATTTACCGTAAGGAGTTTCCCATGATCCGACCTACGACACCCGACGATTCGGCGGCGCTTATCGCGCTGACCGTGGCGGCAGGAATGTTCCCAGCGAACGAAACTGAGGCGTTAGCCAAAGTGCTAGCGGATTACTTCGGCGGCAACATCGACGAAGGTCATGTCTGGCTCACCGACGAGGAGGTGGGTGAACTGTGCGGGGTTGCCTACTATGCGCCAGATATGATGACGGATCGGACGTGGCATTTATACATGATCGCTGTGCGACCCGACTATCAGAGACGGGGACGCGGAGGAGCGCTGCTGCGGCATGTGGAAAATGCATTGCGGGCGAGCGGTCAGCGGCTGTTGTTGGTGGAAACGTCGGGGTTGCCGAGCTACGAACACGCGCAGGCATTCTACGCGAAGTGCGGCTACGAAAAGGAAGCTCGCATCCGCGACTTCTACGCGGCAGGCGATGATAAAGTTGTATTTCGCAAAGCGTTGAACGCGGACTAATAACACTCCATTCGCTTTTTTTAAGGTTAGTGTTTAGCAGCTACCATAAACTTAAAAAAGGATTGACTGGAAATGTAAATCCAAAATCTAAAATGGAATCAACTTTTATTTTCCCCCTTTCTCCCTTAATTCGCATCACCCTGTTAAGCCTCTATATAGCCCTCAC
>CASBQA010000043.1 GCA_949127635.1 Nostocales cyanobacterium PMM_0069
CTTAATTAGTCTTGCACCCGAAAACTGGGTAAAATGGGTAACGCAAATTCCAGACATAACAGTTGGGGAAATTCTTAACTCTGAATTTCAGTGGATAAGTAGAGAAAGCGATGTTTTAATCCGCGTTGAGAGCCAGCAAAATGGAGAATTTCTTGTTCTTAACGAACTACAATTACGCTACAACCCAAAAATGCCACGCCGTATGCGTGCATATGCAGGACTAGCGGAAGAGAAGTATGATTTGCCGACATACCCCGTACTAATCAACATCCTCAAAGCAGGTAACGCGCAAATCCCGACAACATATGTATCAGACATTGCAGGATTGTATGCACGTCAAGACTACCGCGTAATTAATTTGTGGGAAGTTGATGTGAATATCGTATTTGACCAACCTTTACCCTCTTTGCTTCCGTTTGTACCAATTCTCAAAGGTGGCGAAAATGAGTCAATAATCCGAGAAGCATTGCAAATTTTGCGTACAGATGAACAATTAAACCAACTAGAAACAGTCTTGGCTTTTTTTGCTACTTTTGTACTAGAGAGTGCCTTAATTCAGGAAATCATGAGGTGGGATATGGCTGTGTTACACGAGTCACCTTGGTATCAAGAAATTTTACGCGAAGGCGAAGCACGCGGTGAAGCACGCGGAGAAGCACGCGGTGAAGCACGCGGGCGTCAAGAAGAAATATTTTCGGGTATTGAATTAGCATTAGAGATAAAATTTGGCAATCCCGGCTTAGAATTAATGCCGATAATCTCTGAAGTTACAGATTTACAACGATTAAAAGCAATTCAGCAGGCGATCAAAACTGTAAATTCTATTGATGAATTTCGGCAACTTTTGTAGCGCGATTTAGAGGATGTTTGAAAAGAAGCCCTGACGATTAAAATCGCGCGCCAGGTGCTTCAACGCGGGGAACCCGCGCAACGCACTGGCTTGGCTACACAAACAAAGTCCGCCTACGCGGACTAATCTGAAAATAGGGTTTCAAATTTCATCTGGCGAGAGTAATAAAAGAGCATTAATCGTAGCCTGGGTCGGCAAGCTTTGTCTGTGTAACGATACCCTTACAGGGTATTGTGTCAAAATTGCGATGCTTTCAATCAAAACAGCCACAACCAAATCGGCAAAGTAACCAACAATACTATAGACCCTGCTGCCAATGCCGTAACTGCCAGATCGCGATCAAGATTGAAGGTTTCGGCAATTACTAGTGTAGCGAAAGCTGGTGGCATCCCCATTTGTAAGACCATCACTTGTGCTGTTGCCCCAGTTAAACCAAAAAGCGGTAACATACTGCCCAAAATCAGCGGAACTAAGAGCATTTTGATTGCTATACTCATCCCCGCTTGTGGTAAACTCCGCCAAGATTTAAGATTGCTCAATCGCATCCCAATTAACATCAAAGATAAAGCAACTGTACTCCAAGCAAATTTATCCAAGAAAAATTCAACTGCTGGGGGAATTGTCACTTGTCGAAACAGCAAACCAAACCCGAAACTCCACAGCGCTGGGTTGATGACAATTGCTTTAGTAATTTGCCAATAATTCTGAACCCCACCACCAAAACGAACTGCGATCGCTACTCCAATTGCATAAGCCCCGAAAAGTGACCCCAGCATATCGTAGAATAGCGCCCAAGCAAAGTATTTTTGTCCTACCATTGCTAAAGTGATGGGATAACCAAGATAACCTGTGTTACCCACCATTGATGCCAAAATAAAACTACCCTGAGTTGGTTGAGTGAGGATAGTATTTGTAAAATAGGCTTGACCTTTGATGCCTAACCAAGCTAGAAATGCTCCAAGTAAAATAGCTAGGTAAGCGATCGCTGGTGCAATCCAAATCTGTCCCGATAAATCAGCTTTTCGTAAAAAAGCTACAATTCCTATCGGTACACCCACCCAGAAAAGAAACTGAGCCAAACGAGTGGGAACTGAGCCGGGTAGCTTGCGTCCCAAGATAAATCCTACCAGGACTAATCCCACCAGCTTGACGTATAGTTCTAGGATATTTGTCAAAATTACGCCTAGAAATCCAAATGTATAAATCTTCGTGATCGCGTTTATTTTTATCTAGTTTACAATCTGTTATGGCGATTCAACAATCATCAGGAGTTGACCCTTGAATAATCCTGGGTTTTCTGAAAAACCGCAAAACTCATCTGTTGAGTCTGGTGAGGAGATTCCGCCAGCTTTACGCGATACTCCCGAAGCAACACCTCAGAAGGTTCGCCAATTGCAACCTATGGTTTTGCTAATTGGCGGCGTGGTAGGATTTATTATGCTAGCCGTTATTAGTGGTTTTTTGTTTTTCCTCACTGCACCGAAAAAAACTACTAACCAACCTTCCCCAATTAACTCAATTCCTGCAAATTCACAAACTGGCACTTCTGTCAACCCCCAAGATAATGCTGATACTGTTTTAGGGCATCTGGCATACAAAGAAGCACCAGAATCAGAACTAGCAACGATTTCTAGAGATGGACGCATGAAAATGCGAAAACCTGCTGCCGAAAAATATCAAGCGATGGTACAAGCGGCGCGGAGTGCAGGTGTAATATTGGTGCCAATTTCCGGCTTTCGCTCTGTGAAAGACCAAGAACAGTTATTTTTTGAAGTTGGTGCCCAGCGCAATCAAACCCCAGCGCAACGAGCTGCTTTGAGCGCTCCTCCCGGTCATAGCGAACATCATACAGGTTACGCTGTGGATATTGGCGACGGGGCAACACCAGCAACTAATCTGCAAACAACTTTCGACAAAACGAAAGCTTATCAGTGGTTAGAAGCGAATGCAGCGCGTTTCAGCTTTGAGATGTCGTTTCCTAAGGATAACGCTCAAGGTGTGAGTTATGAGCCGTGGCACTGGCGTTTTGTAGGCGATCGCGATAGTTTGGAAACCTTCTACAAAGCCAAGAATATCAAACCCGCGAAGTTACCCCAGTAGGAGACAACTACCGTGTACACACAAGTCGGAAAAACCTCACCCTCGCTTTTAGCTACGCTAAAATCTTTCCCTCTCCTTAGCAAGGAGAGGGATGTCCGGAACGGACAGGGTGAGGTTTTTTAAGATTTTTGGGTAATTCGATGACTTGTGTATACACCGTAGGTAGGGGACAAGGGGACAAGGGGACAAGGGGATAAAAAAAGCAATTCTTTTCCCCCACTCCCCCACTCCCCCACTC
>CASBQA010000044.1 GCA_949127635.1 Nostocales cyanobacterium PMM_0069
GTTATGGCGGGTGAGTGAAACTTGGCAGGCTGCACAAAGTACTTTTGAGTCGGTTTTGAGGTTGCAAGAGGATTTTCCGGAGTTGATTTTTTGTCATTCGACTCCAGCGCTTTATGCTTGGGTTGAAGAATATCGTCCTGATTTGTTTGCAGCGATTCAAAAAGCAGTTGCGGCTGGACGTTGGGAGGTTTTGGGGGGGTTTTGGGTTGAACCGGAACTTAATTTAATTTCGGGTGAAGCGATCGCTCGTCAGTTACTATATGGTCAACGCTATGTGTTGGAAAAGTTTGGCAAGGTTTCGACTATAGTATGGGTTCCGGATACTTTTGGTTTCTGTGCAACTTTACCGCAGTTTTTGGCAATGGCTGGAATTGAGTTTTTTGTGACTCAGAAGTTGCGCTGGAATGATACTACTAAGTTTGATTATGGCGCTTTTTGGTGGCGATCGCCTGATGGTAGTGAAGTATTTAGTTATATGTCTGCACTTATCGGGGAAGGCATCGATCCGGTAAAAATGGCATCATATGCTTGTGAATGGCAAAGTCAAACTGGTTTGGAAGATTCTCTCTGGCTTCCTGGTGTTGGCGATCATGGCGGCGGTCCCACTCGTGATATGTTAGAAACTGCCCGACGCTTTTCAAAGTCACCTTTTTTACCGAAGTTGGAATTTACCACCGCAGAGAAGTATTTGCAGCAGATTAAGGAGAGTGGGGGACTTCTTGGAGACAAGGGGACAAGGGGACAAGGGGGACAAGGGGGACAAGGAGGACAAGGAGGACAAGGAGGACAAGAAGACACACGAACATGGGAAACATCTTTCCCCCCCTCTCCCTTCCCCACATGGAATGACGAACTTTATTTAGAATTCCATCGCGGATGCTATACTACCCACGCTGATCAAAAACGTTGGAATCGTCGTTGTGAAGGATTGTTGTACGAAGCTGAACTTTTTGCGGCTTTGGCGACAATTATCTGTAAAGCTACCTATCCGAAGGCAGAGATAGAAGCAGTTTGGAAAAAGGTGTTATTTAACCAGTTTCACGATATTTTGCCCGGTTCTTCGATTACGGAAGTTTATAGGGATGCACTTCCAAGTTGGCAGGAGGTGGAAGAAGTTGGCTCGGAAATATTGCAAAATTCATTGAATGCGATCGCATCTCACATTACTCTACCAGAACCACCACACCCTGGCAGTTTACCCATTTTCGTCTTTAACTCCCTGAATTGGCAGCGTTCTGAGGTAGTTGTTGTTGATTTACCTGATTCTTTTGGCGAAGCTTGCGTATACAACTTGGCTGGCGTTGCCTTGCCTTGTCAACTTAGGGAACCGTCTGAGCTTATTTTTGTTGCTGGGGATATCCCCTCTCTTGGCTATCGCATTTTCTGGCTCTGTCCTCTTAACCCTAAAAATGACCATAGCAGTGCAGATCCTGATGATACCAAAACGGGTTTGCAAAAGCAAGAACATTTTGACCCAAAAAGATTGACTTTAGAAAATGAATTTTTGAGAGTCATTGTTGATGAAGAAAATGGTGATTTATCCAGTATCTTTGATAAAGTTAATCATCGAGAAGTTCTTTCTCAAGCAGGTGGTAATCAACTACAAGCTTTCCAAGATAGCGGACAATATTGGGATGCTTGGAATATTGATCCAAATTATGCACAACATCCTTTACCACCAACGCAGCTTAAATCAATTCAATGGTTAGAACAAGGCGTAGTCCAAAATCGCCTGCGGGTGGTGCGTCAATTAGGAAAATCAGAATTTTGTCAAGATTATATCTTAGAAGCTGGTTCACCCATGCTGAAAATTGCCAATACTGTTAATTGGCAAGAAAGTCAAGTTTTGGTGAAAGCAGCTTTTGGGCTGAATGTCGAAGCTCCAACAGCTACCTTTGAAATTCCTTGTGGTGCAATTCGGCGCCCAACTAAACGTGAAACCCCAGCCGAAAAAGCAAAATGGGAAGTCCCGGCTTTACGTTGGGCTGATTTAACTGAGGAACAAGATAAATGTATTTACGGTGTTAGTTTGCTGAATGATTGTAAATATGGTTACGACAGTCAACCGCAGCAATTACGGCTCACACTATTACGCAGTCCCAAATGGCCCGACCCAGAAGCTGACCAAGGCTTTCATGAATTTACCTATGCTTTGTATCCCCACGCTGGTAGTTGGGAATCTGCTCATACGGTAAGGCGGGGCTATGAATTGAACACCCCATTGCAAGTTATATTAAACCCAGCCAAAACTGCAAATTCAAAACTCAGCGGGGCTGAAAGCATGAGTTTCTTGAATTTATCAGCCGATAACTTAATTTTAATGGCATTTAAGCAAGGCGAAGATGACCAACAGTGGATTCTCCGGTGTTATGAATGTCACGGAGAAACCGCTGAGTTGGCTTTAACAAGCGATTTGAAGTTAAGTTTGGCAGATTCAGTGGATTTGTTGGAACGCTATTTGTCCACAGATGAATCGTCATCTCATAGCATAAAGCCTTGGAAAATCTTGAGTTTCAAAGTTATTTCTGAATTTTGATATCTTCTTACCTAGTCAGCGCTTCGCGTCTACAGCGCTTTAGCGCTGACTAGGAATGATTTTAATCTTCGTGGTCATCAAAAGGATCGTTTAATTGCTTGCTTGGAGGACCAAAAGAAGTATAAATAGATGCTACGGTGATGGCGACCACCCCTGCACATACAGAAATGATAAGAACTGTTGCGGGTTCCATAATCAAAAAATAAATTATGAGTGCTATTCTTATAGAATATTACAGAAGATTAAAAAAAGACGAGTGCAACTCTAATTTAAAGGTGAATTATGGCACAACAAACTTGGTTAGGAGATATCCTCAGACCATTGAACTCTGAGTATGGTAAAGTAGCCCCTGGTTGGGGTACGACTCCTGTGATGGCTGTTTTTATGCTGTTATTTTTGGTATTTTTGCTGATTATTCTCCAAGTTTACAATTCCTCACTACTCATTCAGGATGTAAATGTAGATTGGCGGAGTTTAGGCAGCTAAGTAATGCGATATGGCTTTATCTTGCGCTCTTGCAAGCGATCGCACTCCCGGCTTGTCCGGGTTTTTTTATAATTAACTGTAGGGTTGTTGGTTGATAGTTGTTGGTTGTTGGTTGATAGTTGTTGGTTGATAGTTGTTGCTTGTTCGTTGTTGGTTGTCAAAAAGCACTCATAACGACCATCCACTAACGACCATCCACTATCCACTATCCACCATCCACTATCCACTATCCACTATCCACTTACATTTAAAGGATGAAAAATCATGAATATATTTGGTATTGGTTTGCCAGAAATGGGTCTAATTATGGTAGTAGCGCTGTTAATCTTTGGTCCAAAGAAGCTGCCAGAAATTGGACGTAGTATGGGTAAAGCAATTCGCGGCTTTCAAGAAGCTTCGTCCGAGTTTCAAAATGAGTTTAAGCGGGAAGCTGAAAAATTGGAAGAAGCGGTTAAAACTACTGCTGAACTTGAACCGAAGCAAATTGAAGCGTCTTCAACACAGAAGGATACTGCTAGTTCTTCCCAACAAAGCTAAGGGCAAATGACAGAAGTTGTGACGATGGTAATTCCCCAGCTAATTGTCGGTTTGGGGAATCCAGAACCTAAATACGATAAAACACGCCATAATATTGGCTTTGCAGCTCTAGATGCGCTATCTCGTTCTTGGAAGATTCCTTTAACGGAAAATCGCAAGTTTCAAGGTGAATTTGGCGAAGGAATTGCACCAAATAGAGAGAAAATCCGGTTGCTGAAGCCACTTACTTATATGAATCTCTCTGGACAGTCAATGCAAGCTGTGACAAGTTGGTATAAGTTGCCGTCTGAGTCGGTGCTGGTGATTTATGATGATATGGATTTACCTTTAGGAAAAACTCGCTTGCGTTTATCTGGTTCCGCTGGGGGACATAATGGAATGAAAAGCGCGATCGCTCATCTTGGCACTCAAAACTTTCCTCGTTTGCGAATCGGCATTGGTAAACCAAAAAATGCTGATAGTAGCGATGATTCTAATAGTGTATCCCACGTTTTGGGGCGATTTTCTGCCAGCGAAACTAAATTGATGTCTGAGGTTCTCCAATTCGTGGTTGAGTGTGTAGAACTCAGCCTAAAGCAAGGAGTAGAAAAGGCGATGAATCGCTGTAATAGCTATACTATCAGCAATTCTCAATCTTGAGTTATTGATAAGTAGATGGGCATAAATAAACGCTCATTAACGTAGTAACGGCTTTAGCCGTTAAAATCACGACTCGACGAGCGGTAAACCGCTCACTACAAACTAAGATGACTAAAATTTATTGTACATTTTTCGCTATGCACTCACACCCCAAGAAGGGGTGCGATCGCTTAGTTTGTTTAATAATGATATTTAATGCGCTGTGGCTTGTTTAACATTATGTCATCAAGAAACCCCAGCACAAAATAGGTTTAATTAAAACGGCGTTTGCGTCTAGCTGCTACTGCTTTACGTTTGCGTTTTTCTATGGGTGTTTCAAAGTGGCGATGATACTTCACGTCGGCTAAGATTCCAGCTTTGGAAACCTGGCGTTTAAAGCGACGTAGAGCCGAATCTATGCCTTCGTTGTCTCCTAAAACCACTTGGGTCATTCTGACTTGTTCCTCATTATGAATAATTTCCATTGTAATAGTAGCCTCAATTTGATTGAAACTGCTTTTTTCATAATGATTATTAGACACAATTTATTGCGCCCAAGTTGGTTTTATGCACTTCATGGTATTGACACTCCCCTGTTTATAAAACGGGGGATTCTTGGGTCAAAAGGGAGCTACTGCTTAACCCCTCGCCAAGCATCTTCACCGTATGCCCTACGGCTGCAAGTCCACGTTTGACTGACAATCAGCCTTTGTCGGATGTTGGAGAAAATCTACTTTAATCCTGAATTGGTAATTCTTCTCCACGGATTATCTCTTCTTTTATGATATCAGGCTCTTGGTCAAATGTTTTGATGGCAAGAGCGAGTTGATAAAGATGGCGACGGGGTAAGGATGTAACTTTTGCTAACTCACGACTAGCTTGCGATCGCGATATTCCCTGACTCATAATCGCGATTAATTCTACTTTTAGTTCGGCTTCGCTCAGTTGCGGTTTGTCGGGTGGAGTTCCTGCCACTACTA
>CASBQA010000045.1 GCA_949127635.1 Nostocales cyanobacterium PMM_0069
ATGTGGCAAAGACCTGTTGCTTTATTTTCAGAAGACAGTTTTACCCTGTTTGCTGAACAAGCTAATATTCTCAAATTAGATCAGCCTTACCGTCAGCGAATTATGCGCTTACAGCAAAAGCCTGACGCTGATACTATCCAAGTGCAATATTATATGCCTAAAGAGCCAGAAACTTTAAAATGCGCTGGTCAAAACCCCGCTTTATTAAATACCCTGACACCAGACCAATTAAATTTACTACCAGGCTGCATTCTTTCTGTATCCAGCCAAGAAATAAGTCACAATTGCTACAAATTTACAGCTACTGCACCACCAGATACTCGCTGTTGCTTTACTTATAATGGCAATACCATCCAAGTTTCCTTAGGGTTTGAAGCCACTAAAAACGAATTTTATAGCTACGACAAAGGAATTGACCCGGAAACAGGAAAAGCAACTTGGGGGGCTATTTTGGGTCCCTATCGCTACACCAAACGAAATAAATTATGAGGAATTTGAGATTTTGGATTTGAGATTTAACTACAATCCAAAATCTCAAATCCAAAATTTAGCTAGCGATGCTGCGAGGTCCACCTTCTAAAGCTTCCTCTTCAGTTTCAAAGATTTCAAAGACTGTATCCATCATCGTCACTTCAAACACCAGTTTTGCTTCTGGATGTACATTACAGATGCGGAAACTACCTTTTACTTTATCAGCATCACGCATCCCCGCGACTAAAGATGTCAGACCAGAACTATCAATAAAATTCACGTTACCGAGATTGACAACTACATGGCGACTAAGTTTCGAGATACATTCTTGTAACTTCAAGCGAAATTGCCAAGCTGTGGTAATATCTAGCCGACCGGATGGAGTTAAGACAATAACGGTATTGCCATCTTGAGTTGTGTAAGTTTTTTGATCTATATAAATCACGTTCGCCTCCCATTGGCGCTTCTGTCAAATTGACATCTTCCGTATTTAGCGTTGGACTAGTAAGCCAAAAGATTTTTTTAAAGTAATCTTTATCACCTTGCTACTGAGATCGCAGTATAGAAGGTGATAGTGAAATAGTTGGCTCATTAATTGATAAAAACGTCCAATGCTTATGCTTGAGATTAACAAGCAACAGCCAAAACGTCATTTTTTTTGCTAAGTGCTTTCATGATAGTAGTTTAATTCACCACTCACCACTTAGCACGCTTATTACTCAGCACTGTGGTTTGGTGTCCAGTTTGCCCAATCTTGAGGTTTCAGGAAGGTTTCGTACAACTCGGCTTCGGGGGAATTAGGTTCTGGCTGATAGCCGTATTCCCAGCGTACCAAAGGAGGTAAAGACATGAGAATAGATTCGGTGCGTCCGTTGGTTTGCAGACCAAAAATAGTGCCTCGGTCATAAACCAAGTTAAATTCTACATACCGACCCCGACGATAAAGTTGAAAATTCCGTTGGCGATCGCCATATTCTGTATTATGTCGCCGTTCCACAATTGGCACGTAAGATGGTAAAAATGCATTACCACAATCTTGGACAAAAGTAAATAATTCTTCCCAAGTGCGTGGTTCTGGCGCCCCTAACTGATTGCTGTAAATAGCCGCTTCATCATTTGGCTGGGGACCGCGATATAACTCACCTTCACCATGTTGGTAATCAAAAAATATACCACCTATACCCCGCGTTTCCCCACGGTGTTTCAAATAGAAATATTCATCACACCAGCGCTTAAACACTTGATAATATTCTGAGTGATGCTTATCACATGCGGATTTGATAGTTTGATGAAAATGTGCTGCATCTTCAGCGAACGGGTAAAAAGGAGTTAAATCTACACCACCACCAAACCACCACACCGGACCGGCTTCAAAATAACGATAATTTAGGTGAACGGTGGGTACATAAGGATTGCGAGGATGTAGCACCATTGAAGTACCAGTGGCATACCAGCGGTGTCCTTCTGCGTCTGGGCGTTGGCTTAAAATAGAGGGTGGTAGGTGATCTCCCCAAACTTCCGAAAAACCCACACCAGCTTGTTCAAATATTGCACCCTCACGCATCACACGCGATCGCCCTCCACCACCTTCAGGACGTTCCCAACTATCTTGTTGGAACTTACCCACACCATCTACGTCTTCTAGGGTTTGAGTAATTTTGTCCTGTAAGTGTTTCATAAACTGACTCACCCTAGCCTTAGCGTCAGTTGGGGGTAAAGACTTAGATGATTCGGTTTGGCGATGAAGCGAGTTGGTCAACATCATAAATTCAGCAACCTAAAATTAAAATTTCTAAAAAGCAACAAATCTCTCAACTTAAACATTGCAAGCAATACACGCCAAAAGAACCGACTTAAATCACAATTGCTTGTATAGCGTGACAGTCAAGCATTCACCTAGCAAACGTGGGCATAACAAAGATATTGTCCCTCAAATGCGTATACGCTTGTATATTGACTAAGTTTTTTATGCTTAATTTATGTGAACATTTAAGTGTGATACTAAGTTGCAATTAAAAGATATTACTTTGATATTGTGTGTAAGGGCATAGGGCGTACAAAAAAATAAACATACGGACTGGGGAAAGGGGTTCATGGGAAAGGGAAAAGGGTTGAGGATAAAAG
>CASBQA010000046.1 GCA_949127635.1 Nostocales cyanobacterium PMM_0069
ATTCCCCAGTCCCCTGATGGACTGTTTTCACCCATTTGAGCTGCTTTGGTCTGACTGACATACGGGCAGTGGTGCTGCTCATGACTACAAACCAATGGAACATGTATATGATTCCGCGTAATGTCTGAAGCAGAGGGACAAAGTAGGCAGAAACGCGAAATTTTTTCTCTTTATCTTGACGTATCCGCTTTAGACCTGCGAACATACCCGCCATTGACATGGTAAGTGTCAAGCCGCTGACTGGACTGAGAATTGGTGGACGATGACGAGCGATCGCCATCAATAAATCTGGTACTGCTGCTGTTGGTAAGATATACATAATCAGCAAAAATATCAGCAAATCCCAGGTTTTATTTCTTCCCATACGGTTGCGAAGAATTAAATCCCAGTAGTCTAAATAGCGCTGATATCCACCTTCTGCCCAACGGTTGCGCTGATGCCAAAGAGCGATCGCATTCGTGACGCCCTCTTCTTCCACCGCTGAATTAAAAGCACAATCAATATCCCAGTCGTTTAGATGCAAGCGGAATGTCAAATCTAAGTCATCGGTGATGGTTTCTTCATTCCAGCCACCGCAACATTCCAAGGCTTCGCGCCGGACAAATTGACCATTTCCCCGCAGTTCGCCGATTCCACCAATGGCAATCCGTCGCTTTTGGAAAACGGCATCAACTGCCATTTCTGCCATTTGACCTTTTGTCCAAAAGTTTTCTTTGGCGTTGGCGATCGCTTTTCGCACCTGCACCGCGCCCAGCTTTTCTTTGGCAAACAAGGGTATTACCTGCAATAACAAGTCTGGCGACACCTGAGCATCAGCGTCAAACACCGCTATAATTTCCCCTTGCGTCAGCGGCAAAACTTGATTTAATGCCCCTGACTTACCGCCACTTGCTTCTGCTGAACGTCTTAATACTTTTAGGTTATTGTATTTTTCCGTTAATTGTGCTAATAGCTGCGGCGTTGTGTCGTTGCTATTATCGTCAATTATCCAGACTTCGTAATCACCTTGCGGATATTTTAAATTACAAAGATTATTGACTAAATTGACAATAACTGCTTCTTCATTTTTAGCCGCCACTAACAGAGATACTTTTGGTAAATCACCCAGCATTTCCTCTTCGTAGGGGAAGAAATTATTTTCCCCTACTAAGTTTTCTTTGCCCGGTTTAGCAAACACAATTCTCAGGGCATGAATTCCTAAGATAGTGGTCAATCCTAGAATGAAAATAGAACCCCAAGAAACTAAATGTAAAGCGATCGTACCGCTCCAGACGACAGTCAAAACTAGAGCCGCTTTTTTTCTCCGACCTTGAAACCGGGATGGTAGAAACACAGGTTCGGTTTCTACCTCTTCTATTTCCAACTCATCATCTCCCGATAGGTCAGAAAATAATGAGTTGAGCGGATCAAGCTCGTTGTAAGAATCGTTTTCGGGCCAGGAATTCGCTGGCATAAGTTACTTGATTCAATAACCAGTATTTGTCTACACCCATAAAGAAGCTAGGTATCAGGTAACACCAAACCGTGCAACCTTCACACACTTTTAGCTTACCTTGAGATTGGCGATACTCTTCCACTTCTTCAGACTCACGATAGAGATCGTAAAGTCGCCCGTTAATCGGAACTCCGGTTTGGGCAAAATGGTAACAAGGTAGTAGCAGCTCGTCATTGGGAGAAATTGCAATTACGGCATCCACCGCCTTACAGCGGGGATTTTTGGTATCATTGCCCCCAGCTTCAATAAAAGCCAATGCAGCCTTATTGTAGCCGACATTTTTATATTTCCTCGCAGCGGTTTCGATTGCCGCTACCATTTCTGGGGTGGGATTCTTATTAGAGTTGTATTGGTCATAAGCCGTAAAGGCAGGATTTAGCCAGACGCGAGCGGCTAGTTTTTGTCCTAATTCTGCGACTTCTTGAATGCGATCGTAATTTTGAGCAGTAACGGTATGATTTAGTACCGGGAACTCTCCTAAAGATTTAGCGATCGCTACCGACTCTACCAAATTGTCAAAAATTTTCACCCCACGCGACTGATCGTGAGTTTCTGCATCCGCACCATCCAAGGAGAAATTCAAAAAGTCTACTAAACCTTGAATTTCCTTAGCTTTTTTCGGATACAAAATCGTATTTGTCGTCATGCTGGTATAAAAGCCCTGACGTTTTGCCTCTGTATAAATCTCCCCGACATCATGTCGTAATAAAGGTTCGCCACCTGTAAAATCTACATATTTAGTCCCCAAACGGCGTAAATCTTCTAAATTACGCTTAATCGTTTCAAAATCAGCTTCTTTGCCCGGTTCTAATGCCCAAATGTTGCAAAAGTGACAGCGGGCATTACAGCGATACGTCAAGTAATAATTTGCAACCAGCGGAGCCATAGTATAAACCCACTAAAAGTTTTCCTTAAGACATCTTTAAACGGAGTTAACCAACAGTCAACATTCTTTTGGTAGTGGTTGGTGGTTGGTTAGTGGTTATTCTACCAACCATTACCGGAAAGGAGGGGAGCATCCCAACGAAAGCCGCAATACCCTAGAAGGGTATCGCTACACAAACAAAGCCTGCCGACCCAGGCTCTAAGACTCATATAGCCTGGGTCGGCAGGCTTTGTTGGTATACCCCCAGGAATCTCGCGCCTGTGGGCGTTTTTGCTCGTTGGGATGCTCCCGAAAGTAGGAAGGGGGAAAGGGGAAGCGCTAAGAGCGCAGGGAAAAGGAACGGAAATAAAATAGCGCAAAGTTGGCGGGGTCGGTTTCCGTCCCGTCAACCTTTGTAAGAACGGATTTATTCACTATAACTCTATATTTCTTACCC
>CASBQA010000047.1 GCA_949127635.1 Nostocales cyanobacterium PMM_0069
AGTAAAGAGTTTGCGAACCCTTCCTAGCAAATGGAGAAGGGTAAAATGCTGAGATTCTACTGCTTAAGAGCCTTCATTGACAAACCAATCCGCTTCAATTTCTCGTTAACTTCCATAACTCGCACTTTCACAACTTGCCCCACCTTCACAACTTTATTCGGATCGTCTACGAATCTATCAGCAAGTTGGGAAATATGCACCAAACCATCTTGATGCACACCGATATCGACAAATGCGCCAAAGTTGGCGACATTAGTAACGATACCTTCTAATTCCATCCCTGCTTTTAAATGAGAAATTTCTTTGATTCCCTCTTTAAAAGTGGCATACTTAAATTCAGCACGCGGATCTCTTCCTGGCTTTTCTAGTTCGCTCTTGATGTCACGCAGGGTAGGTTCACCGATCGCATCAGTGACGTATTTTTTCAAGTTAGTTTTTTGCAACTTTTCGGCAATTTCCGTTACCTGTTGTATGGGTACACCTAAATCGGATGCGATCGCCTGCACCAATGAGTAACTTTCTGGATGCACTGCGGTATTATCTAAAGGGTTGTCACCACCGCGAATCCGAAGAAAACCCGCAGCTTGTTCAAAGGCTTTTGGTCCCAATTTGGGAACTTTCAAAAGTTGGCGGCGATTTTTAAATGCACCGTTCTCATTACGATATTTAACAATATTATTCGCCACGCTTGAGGTAATTCCCGATACAAAAGTTAGAAGTTCCTTTGATGCGGTATTCAAATCCACGCCAACATAGTTAACACAGCTTTCTATGGTTTCATCTAACTTCTTTTTCAACAACTTTTGATCGACATCATGTTGATATTGTCCCACACCAATAGATTTCGGATCTATTTTTACAAGTTCCGCTAATGGATCTTGCAAACGACGCCCAATACTAATTGCACCGCGTACAGTAACATCTAAATCGGGGAACTCTTCACCTGCTAGTTTGCTGGCAGAATATATAGATGCACCAGACTCATTTACCATCACTTTAATCGGCTTGCGTTCCATTGTTTGCAAAACTTCCGATACAAATTCTTCTGTTTCTCGTGAAGCTGTACCATTACCGATCGCAATCAATTCTATCTTATATTTTTCGATCATCTTTTTGATGGTTTGTGCAGCTTTAGCGCGTTGTTCTGCTGCTTGGTGGGGAAACACTGCTTGATACTCTAAAAATTGCCCCGTTTCGTCGAGTACTGCAACTTTACATCCAGTTCTAAACCCCGGATCTATCGCCAAAGTTGGTTTCATTCCCGCCGGCGCAGATAGTAATAACTCTCGCAGATTTGTTTCAAATGTTTTGATTGACTCAATATCTGCATAAAGTTTCTTTTCAGATATTACCTCACTGATCAAAGAATTTTTCATCAGGCGATTGAATGCATCTTTGAGCATATCCTGATAATAATTTCTTATTACACGCTGCTTTGATTGAATTTCCTCCGACTCTAAGTAAGAAAGTACCACATCTTCATCAAAGGAAATTTCAAACTGTAATATTTCTTCAGCTTCACCGCGACACAAGGCTAACATATTATGCGGTGCGATATTTGGCACTCTAATTTTATAGTCGCGGTACATTTCAAACTTCGTTGTACCTTCAGGATGCTTATCTTTGATGCGAGAGATAAACACTCCTTCTTCTAACAAATATTCCCGCACATATGCCCGCAAATTGGCTTTTTCTGCGACTTCTTCGGCTAAGATGTCAGCAGCGCCTTTTAGTGCTTCTTCTGCTGTCTTCACTCCCATGCTTTCAGAAATATACTTCGCTGCTTCTTCTTCCAATGAAGCTGCTACACCATTCTTAACATTTAGCGACTTGATAAACTGTGCTAAAGGTTCGAGTCCCTTTTCTCTAGCGATAGTAGCGCGAGTGCGTCGCTTTGGTCGATAGGGTAAGTATAAATCCTCAAGCTCAGTTTTTTGTAAACAGAATTCGATTTTCGCTTTTAGTTCATCAGTGAGTTTACCTTGTTCGGCGATCGCTTTCAAAATTGCCGCTTTCCTTTCTTCCAGTTCCTGTAAGTAAGTATACCTATCTGCAACATCACGCAATTGCACTTCATTCATCTCGTCGGTGCGCTCTTTGCGGTAACGTGCAATAAAGGGAATTGTCGCACCCTCCGCAAATAGTGAGAGTGCGTTTTCTACCTGATAAAGTTTAAGGTCTAGTTCAGTTGCCAATAATTGAGGAATGTTCAGCATTAATTGTTAAGGAACGAAAATATATTTCTCAAGTAATATGCCAAATGGCACTTTCAGTACAAGCCTAGAGTGTTAAGCTAAATTAATCATAATTCCGGAATTTATATTTGAGAGGTTGTAGTTTGAGATTAGGTATTGTACTGAAAACATGTTTGGATGTAAAGTAAGTACACTTACCAGAAATCTATATATCCTCAGAGTAACGTATTTCTAGTGCAGAGGTTTGTTAAAAATGGCTTTATCTTTTTTGATACCACTCTTTACATGCTTGATAAGTGGTTACATCTTTAAAAAAGGTGTTGACGAAATCACCTACTTTGCAGGCATACTTGCAGTCATCAGCTTTATTATAAGTTTGGTTTTAGCTCCTTGGCAGATTCAGCTTTTATTGCTAATTGTTGTTCTCATCACTACTCAGAGACTTTTAGAAAAAAATGAGTACCAAATGAATAGAGGGCAGAACAACCAAGATAGAAGGAATTCTAGCAGCTAGAAAAAATTGTCTTTAGTTCAATTCTCATATCCGACAAATCAACAGGAATAAAAAACTGTAAAACTTGATTATGGCGATTATTTATCGGATATGATATCACAAATTTAGTAGAGACGTTCCGCCGGAACGTCTCTACTAATTAAATTATAGCGTTTCCTAGTCTGCTGAGGTACAAATTTATCTGCGTTCATCGGCGTTTATCTATCTTCATCTGCGGTTAATTTAATATTCTGTACCTCACGAATGTGGGAATCGCTATATCGCATCTATCGACTTTTGCTCAAACTTTTTCTTGATGTTTTTTTAACAACAGAAGATATTTCTCATTTGTCTTCGCTTGTATCCATTTTTCTTTAAATATCGCTGCTGACTCGGCTTTCACCGGGTCTACTTCATAAGGTAAAATATCTTTTCTAGCTTGCAATTGTGCTTCTAGTGAAGCTTCTTTTTGCGGGTTGGTTTTGTATTTTCTGCCAGTTTTGTGATTAGCATAGCGACGCGATCGCGTATAACCCATTTGGATAAATTTCCGTGCCATATCCGCACCAACGAAATCATCTTGTTCCAGATAATCAAGAAACATCTCGTAGATTTTTTCACTCGATTCTCTCGCAATATCGGGAGTCTTAAATCGCCAATAGGGAAGAATTTCTGATTTGTAGGGTTCTACCAAAAGTACACCCTGTTCACCTTTGCCAACGCGGTACAGTTCCGGATGTTGGCGAAAGTCGATATTCTTAAAGTCTAAAGAATAATCAAATTGCATCATAGCTTTTTATGATGAATAATAAACTTTAAGAAACTAACTTTGCTTCTATCTTAGGTAAGTAATTGAATCATACCATGCTTCCTAGCACCACTTCTAGTCCTACCCTTGTCACCGGAAATCTGCGCCGCATACATCATATTGCCTTAAATGTGCATGATATGCAAGCTTCCCGCCACTTTTACAGCACAATTTTGGGTTTGCATGAACTTACAGGTGAAGAAGTTCCGAAAACCTTAGTTGAGTTGGTAGCACAAGGTAAAGTTGCCAATTTCGTCACTCCAGATGGGACAATCCTCGATTTATTTTGGGAACCGGAATTATCACCACCCGATCCAAATCCAGAGCAGACTTTTACAAGAGCATATCATTTGGCGTTTGACATCGAGCCGCAATTATTTGAGCGAGCAGTGGCAGTACTAAGAGAAAATAAAATAGCGATCGCACACGGTCCAGTCACTCGTCCCACAGGTAGAGGTGTGTATTTTTACGACCCCGATGGCTTTATGATTGAAATTCGTTGCGATCCAGATGATGTAAATGGGTAATGGGTAGTTGATAGTGCATAGTATAGCGTTTCCCGAACTATTGAAGTACATCTTAAAACCTCACCCCCAACCCCTCTCCTTAGTAAGGAGAGGGGAGTGAGGTAATCGGTGGTTCTCAGTTGGTTAGGAAACGCTATAGAAC
>CASBQA010000048.1 GCA_949127635.1 Nostocales cyanobacterium PMM_0069
AAATTGTTGTATAAAATAATAATTTATTTCTGATAACTTAAAACACCAGCTACAAACCCACCAAATACTGATATGACTCGAAAATATTTCTGTCCGCCGTCCTCTTTATTAAAATAAAGTTCATAGGTCATATACAAAATCACAGCTATCGCTAGTATTCCCACTAAAAAATCTTTATTCAATTTAATAAAAGAACCAAATGTGACAATAAAAGAAAACAAAAATCTTAAGAAATAGTCTAAAAAATCTTTAAAGTGGTGCATTTTTCTTCCCTACCTAACAATGATTATCATTCTTTAATTTGGTGATTTTATTGCTTGGAAGTCCCTAAATACAAAATCATTATTGCATAATTAGCTATCAAAAATCTATTCTAAGAGAGTATTGATACAAAAAATATATCTAAAGATAGATAAAATAATTTTTGTTTAAGTCTCGCAAGGTAAGGGTGACACCAGATGCTAATTCTCCTGTAGCTTGATACGCTTTCAATAGCCACATCTGCGCGTTTAAATAGCCTGGAGAAATTTCATCAACACAATTTCGACTGAATTCTTCTAGTAATTCGATAGCTTCTTGATAACGACCTTGGTTAAAGGCATCTAAACCAGATTGCAGTGACATAGTGTCTCCCTTTAGAAGGAGTAGTATTTATCTATCAATACTCAATAGATACAGCGATCGCCACCGCAATTACGGAAAAGTTTTTCGACACATATCTACATATGTGTTTTCACTATTTATATAAAGTTTCTTTAATTTTTATCTGTGAATCGCGCAAGTAGAGGAGGAGAGTGTTTTTATATCATGTCCGACAAATCACATATTGTAGAGACGTTTCACCGAAACGTCACAAGAGACGTAGCATTGCTACGTCTCTACAAGGGGTTTAATGGG
This sequence comes from Nostocales cyanobacterium PMM_0069, assembly GCA_949127635.1. GTDB lineage: Bacteria > Cyanobacteriota > Cyanobacteriia > Cyanobacteriales > Nostocaceae > Hassallia. The sequence goes on from CASBQA010000048.1 coordinate 898, forward strand.
CAATTTTGCTTAACTCGAACCAAGTGCGATCTTCAACAATGCCATCATCAGGCAACTCAGTACGTTTTTGCAGGTGCTTCACCGCACGTTCTAGCTTAGAAGCAAATTCACCGTCGATCGCACCGTTATAATCTTTGGTAGACTTGAGAATATTCTGAACAATTATCACCAAGTCGCCTTTGCTGCCTTTCTGCAAAATTGGCATATCGACTGGCGCACCTTTAAACAACGCTCTCCAAGTACTATCGGCAACAATACCATCTTCTTTGAGAAATACGCGATGTTGAAAGGCTATGACACCTTTTGTCGTCAGAGGACCAAATGCACCATCAATTGCACCAGTGTAAGTCTCGTATTTTTTGAGAAGTTCTTGCAATTCTTTGACTGCATCACCTGTGGAACCTTCTTTCAGTACAGGTTTGTTGAGTTTAGCAGAGACATCGTTGATAGATTCCATCGTTTTTACTCCTAAAAAAGTAAATGTTTGGGGAAAATCGAAAGTTAGAAAAGCGTATCAGGTACTGCTTCAACAAGGCTCATACTGAAACCTTGATCTATATTTTTAATAGGTGTGAGTGAAGTCCAATTATGCAATTAAAGGATTAGATGTTTTTGACGCAGTTTCAAAATCGCCAAAAAAGATCCACCAACCAAGAAGGCAGGAGTCATTGATGGCTCAGGAACTTGAGTGATTACTAATGACAGTTTATCAGCATAAGCATCATTGATGCGCCCACGAACATAATTCATATTTAAAGCAACATTAATCTGTCGTGAACCAACGGGAAGAATGCCTTGAGTAGACTTAAACAATAAACTTGTGATATTGTTTCTTTCCTCCGGAGTGGGTGAACTAATACTCGTTTTCCCTAGAGACTGACCATCTTTATTTAAAAAATCAAGACTCAGTAGTACATTATCTTCATCCGTGCTATATCCACCCAACCAAGCACCCAAATCATAAACACCTTTACCTGTATCAATAATAGAACCAAGATCGGTTACATTGACTAATTGAGAAGCACTAGAAGAACTTCTATCAGCACCACCAAAGAACAAATTATTACCGCGATTTTGTGGTCCAGGACTGTTAGCATCGGGAAGTCCACTGACACGCACAGTTTCATTAAGATTATTGACAAATTCAAAACCACTTGCCCCGTAGCAAAGAATACTAAAGCTACCAGTTGTTTTCCAGGCAGGAATACTAGGTATTGCAGAACCAACAGCATTTCCCACCGGATCGCAAGTACCTTGTTCTCCATTGCCATTAACTATTAAATTTTTACCCAGCACAGCGTCTTTAGTCAGTGTAGCAGCGTTGAGAGAATGACTAGTAAATAAATTTGACGATAATCCTGTGATTAAAATAACTCCTATTCTCACCACGTTATGAGATAGACGCGAGAAGATATTTTGCTGATTCATAATGTTTAATTCATCTTTATCCAACTTTATTGGTAATTACTTTATACCAAGGAATTCCGAAAAAGTGTAGCAATGGTTACATATTTGGTTTTGGAAATTTTAGGCATTTAGTGTAATATCAAGATTGATAAAATTGGGTAAATGCAAAAAGTTTTGTGATATGAGTATTTCCCAAGTTGATACCTCGGATTTAATTACGATCGCTCAAAAAACCCGTCTTGCTGCTAGTAAGTTAGCGATTCTCTCTAGCGAAGTGAAGAATCAAGCGATTGAAGCGATCGCTATTGCTTTAGAATCGGCGAAAGATGAAATTTTACAAGCGAATATTACAGATTGTGAAGTGGCAGCTACTGAAGGAATTGCCAAACCGCTTTACAAGCGCTTGCAGTTGGATGAACATAAGTTAAGAGATGCGATCGCTGGGGTACGAGATGTAGGTAAACTAGACGATCCAGTTGGTGCGGTGCAGATTCATCGCGAAATTGATACGAACTTAATTCTCAAGCGAATTACTTGTCCTTTAGGCGTTTTGGGCGTTATTTTTGAAGCACGTCCAGAAGCAGCAATTCAAATTGCAACTCTTGCGATTAAGTCGGGAAATGGTGTTATTCTCAAAGGTGGAAAAGAAGCGATTCGTTCTTGCGAAGCAATAGTTAAAGCAATTAAACAAGGTTTATCTCAAACTGCTGTTAACCCCGATGCGGTGCAGTTATTGACAACTAGAGAAGAAACTTTAGAACTTTTGAAGTTAGATAAATATGTAGATTTAATTATTCCTAGAGGTTCTAATTCTTTTGTCAGATTTGTCCAGGAAAATACCCGCATTCCTGTGTTAGGTCACGCGGACGGAATTTGTCATCTTTATGTAGATAAAGCTGCTGATATTGCCAAAGCTGTGGCGATTACAATTGATTCTAAAACTCAATATCCGGCTGCTTGTAATGCCATTGAAACTTTGTTGATTCACTCGGATATTGCGACAACATTTTTACCAAAAGTAGCTGATGCTTTACAAAAAGTAAATGTGGAATTAAGAGGAGATGAACGTAGCCGGGAAATTTTGCCTAATATTGTAGCGGCAACAGAAGAAGACTGGGAAACAGAATACAGTGATTTGATTTTGTCAATTAAGATTGTTGATTCTTTACAAGATGCGATCGCACATATTAATGATTATGGTTCTCGCCATACGGAAGCGATTATTACTGAAGATGTAGAAGCAGCGGAAACTTTCTTAGCGCTAGTAAATGCAGCTGGAGTTTACCACAACTGTTCTACTCGCTTTGCTGATGGTTTCCGCTACGGTTTCGGTGCAGAAGTGGGAATTAGTACTCAACAAATGCCACCTCGCGGTCCCGTGGGTTTAGAAGGTTTGATAACATATAAGTATCAAATGATTGGCGATGGTCATGTTGTAACTACTTACACTGGGAAGAATGCTAAATCCTTTACTCATAGGGATTTGCTGTAGTTCCTCGCCCGCAGGCGCGAGATTCCTGGGGCTATACATACGAAGCCCACCTGCGTGGGCTAAAAGTTTACAGCCCACGCAGGTGGGCTTTGTCCGTATAGCTTCACCCTTATAGGGTGTAGGATTTTGGTGAAGGTACAGCATTATACTAATGCTTTCAATAAAGCCTGTAATTTAAGTTGAATTTCTGCTAATTCTTTGTCGGGATCGGAACCTGCGACGATACCGGCACCTGCATAAAGTCTAGCGCGATCGCCATCAATCAGCGCCGAACGAATCCCGACAATAAACTCACAGTTCCCCTCAGAATCAACCCAACCCAGTGGTGCCGCATACAAACCCCTCTCAAAGCTTTCGTGACGAAGTATTTCTGCACAGGCAATATCTCTGGCTGAACCGGCAACGGCTGGTGTCGGATGCAATTGCGCGACAATTTTTAACGGGTGTACATTAGTGGGAACTATAGCACTAATTGGTGTCCATAAATGCTGAATGTTAGATAATTGTCGCAGACGCGGTGATAACATTTGCGGTAATAAACCTAGTTCAGATAGGCGTTGGGTGATAAAATCAATTACTAGTGAATGTTCGTGCCTTTCTTTTTCGTTATTTAGCAGGCGATCGCCATTTGCTGCATCTTCAGCAGGTGTTTTACCTCTGGGTGCAGAACCTGCCAAAGCATCAGTAATTAATTGTTGTTGGTGAATACTAATTAAACGTTCTGGACTTGCACCAATAAAGTTTTGTCCCTTCCCATTACTTGTAGAAAATACATAACAATTAGGATGTAATTGTCGAAGATTATTTAAAGATTGAACTAAATTAAATTTCTGACTTGATTTCACATCTAGTACATCTGCCAAAACAACTTTGCTCAAGTGATTAGAGCGGATTTTTGACAATGCCGATAAAACTGAAAGTTTAAATTTATCAGGATTGGGTAGAGTTTTTTTACTGTATTTACGTCGAGAATAATCAATATTTATTGTACTTACTTCTAAAGATTGAATTTTCTCGACTTGTTCACAAAGGTTATGTAATAATTTTTCAATATTGACACTGGCATTGATGATTGTATTAGCAACTAATATACAGCGTTCATTTTTCACAGCTACTTGCCAACGGGGTAAAAAAATGGTAGCCGCAGGAAACGGATAATCAAGTTGGGCATTTTTATCAAAAAAACTGAAGCAACAAAAAAAGTGAGCGCCAGAAAAAGGTAAATTTGTATTACCGAAATTAATTATATTTTTGAGACAATCTTTGATAAAATCTTCAGCTATAATAAAACGCTCTTTGTCGGCGATTTCTAATTTAGCTACAGCATCGATGGCAGCGATCGCTTCTTTTTTGCCTCTGTTCTCAAAGTAAAAATTTATTTCATTTGCTTGATTAAATTGTTCAAGTACTATCAAAGGATCAACATAGTCAATCTCCAGGGAAATACTGACAATCTGCCGACAATGATTTTGACGGCAATTTTCCTGAACCGCTAACAGAAATTCGTATAGCTCTTTATTATATACTTTGAAGTTGGTGCGACATGGTGAAACTGTCATGGATCTAAATTTAGTAAACTTTTTTGAAGTTATCTTCCTAAAGTGCAATAATTCGTGGTCGTATTTTTAGAGGTAACATATTCAGTCGCTGTTTAACCAGCGTAGTGGCTAAGTGCAAATGACGATGTTGCAATATTCCTTTCACGTCATGACTAGTTTAAAGCAAATCAGTCACAGAAAAAATAGCGATCGCTGCACATCTGACTTTTGTTCTGGTATAAGATTGAAACCATAATTGCTGACACAAGATGACTACAAAGCTGATTTCATATCCCAACAAAAAATTATGGATGGCGGCAATTAAACCGCCGATGTACAGCGTTGCGATTATGCCTATCTGGGTAGGAACTGCTGTAGCTTTTGCCGAAACCAAGATTTTTCATGGAGTAGTTTTTTCTACTTTTTTAGCATCTGCAATTTTAATTTTGGCGTGGGAAAATATCAGTAATGATGTCTTTGATTCCGAGACGGGAATTGATAAAAACAAACATCATTCTCTGGTAAATTTAACGGCAAATAAAGCATTAATATTTTGGTTAGGAAATTCTTGTTTGGGATTAGGTTTGCTGGGGATACTAGGAATAACTTGGTGGCAGCAAGACCTAACTGTGATTGGGATAATTTTATTGTGCTGTGCCTTAGGCTACATGTACCAAGGACCTCCCTTTCGTTTAGGATACCAGGGCTTAGGAGAAATTCTTTGCTTTTTCGCCTTTGGTCCATTAGCAGTGACGGCAGCATACTACAGTCAAACCCAAAGCTGGAACATGACAAGTTTAGCAGCTTCGGTGCTGGTGGGGATTGCCACAAGTTTAATTTTATTTTGTTCGCACTTTCACCAAGTTAAGGATGACATAGCTGCCGGCAAGCGATCGCCTATCGTCCGTCTCGGTACTGCCAGAGGTGCCAAGGTTTTAACCTGGTTCACGGCAAGTATTTATCCCCTCAGCTTGGTGTTTGTACTGTTGGGGATGTTCCCCGTGTGGACATTACTGAGTTGGCTGAGTTTACCCTTTGCCCTCAAACTATGCAACCACGTTTTGCAAAATCATAACCAGCCAGAAAAAGTCAGCAACTGTAAATTCATCGCTGTTGCCGTCCATTTTTGGAGTTGCTTGCTGTTCGGTTTGGGTTTTATGCTTTAGTGGATAGTGGTTATACCGTTTTTATATGAAGATGCGCCTAATTTAGCCCACGCAGGTGGGCTTTATTCGTGTAGCCCCAGGCTTCCAGCCTGAGGGCATAATGTGCAGCCTCACATAGAATTGGTATTAGTTCATAACTATTGACTATTGACTATTGACTATTGACTGTTAACCAACAATTGATGCGCTATCAATTTGAGTTTCGTCCTTATCAGCGGAGGTTTCTCCGTCCCCTGGTTACGAGTCACGGTACTTGGGATATCCGCGAGGGTATTATTCTCCGTCTTAGCGATGAAACAAATATTGGCTGGGGAGAAATTGCCCCTATTAGCTGGTTTGGTTCGGAAACCATAGAAGAAGCTTTATCATTTTGTCGTCAGCTACCAACGGAAATTACTG
>CASBQA010000049.1 GCA_949127635.1 Nostocales cyanobacterium PMM_0069
AAATCTAAAGTATGAAGGATGAAATTGTAGAGACGTTACATGTAACGTCTCTACAATTTCATCCTTCATACTTTAGATTTCCTCGTCGAAATCGTCCTCTTCTTCATCTTCCTCATCTTCCTCGAAATCATCTTCCTCAACAAGGTCGTTGACTTCATCAGCAATCATCAACTCATCCTCATCATCTAAGATCGAAGCCGGCTCTTTACGTCTGGCGCCAAATCCGGATTCTGCAAGACCAGGAGAATCTAAATTGTAAGCGCGAGCTGTGCGATCGTCTAACACCATATCCATCGGGTCATCGGCTTCATCCAAGACACTGGTGCTTTCTGCGGTTCCATAATCTTCAACTATACCCGTCTCTTCATAGGCATTATACCCAGTACCAGCAGGAATCAATCGACCGATAATCACGTTTTCTTTCAAACCGCGCAACCAGTCAGATTTACCTTCAATTGCCGCTTCTGTCAACACCCGCGTTGTTTCTTGGAATGATGCAGCGGAGATAAAGCTATCGGTGTTTAATGATGCTTTGGTAATCCCTAATAATACTGGGGTATATTGCGCCCTCGCACCACCGGTGATTGACATTGCTTCATTCACCTGCTCAATTTGCCGCAGTTCTACCAACTCTCCCGGCAACATCGTCGTGTCACCACCATCGTCTACCCGCACCTTGGCGGTCATCTGGCGCACAATCACTTCAATGTGCTTGTCGGCAATATCAATACCTTGAGATTGATACACCATCTGCACTTCATTTACCAAGAAAGTCTGTACTTTCTGCAAAGCAAGAGAAGCACAAGCATATATGCCGTCCTCAGAACCAAGACTAAAGAATACTTCCAAAATTTCGTGCGGATTGGCAGGACCATCACTCAACGGCTCCCCTGCTGCCACCATCGCTCCATCTGTTAGTACCAAATTTTGTCCAGGTCCTAAGGGGTAATCGGTGACAACACCATTTGGTTCAACGACCTTGGCTGCGATCGCTTCGTCACCATCACCATATACCACCTTCACTTCCCCGGCTCTCTTCGCCAAAATACAAGCTTCTTTTGGCTTACGGGCTTCTAGCAGTTCCTCAATTCTCGGCAAACCTTGAATAATGTCCCCAGTCTTGGCGCGTTCAAACACCAACAACACCAAATTATCACCCCGTTGCACCAAATCCCCATCCTCTATCTGCAACACAGCACCCGGTGAAACTCGATAAGGACGACCAATGCGAATGGACAGAGTGTAAGAGGGGGAAGGGGCAAGGGATGAACTTTCTTCTGCCGTTTGGGCTTGAACCTTTTCCCCTGCTCCTTTGTGAATATCCAGGACTTGCCCAGACAAAGGAGCAAATACACCTGGGGCAATTTCTGAACCCTCTACCAACAAGTCTCCCTTTTTCACCTTTGGCGCGGTGGCAGTGTTCACCGTCACCACGTCCGTGTGACGCAACACTAAACAACGACGGACTGTTTCGCTTCCTTTCTGCACTCCCCGGACAAGACCCCCCTCTTTACACAAAATTTGGGTACGGGCAACTACGGCACCAGGAGCAATAGTTTGCAATGCTTCTACTTCCAAATTCGTAGTTGTGCTACCTTGAGTTGCATCGGCGGTAATGTCGCGACGCACGATCAAGGATTCCAAAATCACCAATTGCAAACGAGAAGTTTCCGAACCTTCACCATCACTGAGCAACTCAATATCTGCTGCTAATGGGGAAGCGTTGTGGTCGGCATCACCTTCAGTCTCAATTTCTAAGACTAGTTGCGTCCGCAGCAACTCGACGCCTTCCACCGATTTAACCCGCTCAGAATCTTTATAAGGCAGTCGTTGCACAGCACGCAACTCAATACTGCGTCCGGTTTGTTGACTAACTGATGTGGTTGAGGGCACATCTGGATTATTCGGCACTGCGAACTCATCCACCGGACGACTCAGCAGGGCTGGACCTTCTGGGGACTCTATATATTGGATGTAGCGCAATTCGCTCACCACTTGCCCCAATAATTCACTACCGGGTTGAACAAGGGTATTATCTAGCCCGATGACGGTTTCGGGGTCGTCCACCATCAGGAGTTCTCCAGGCTTAATGACGACTTCTCTCAAGATGTCGTTTTTCTGGGTGACTTCCACGACGCCGTTGTTTTGACAGAATATATCTTTAACAACTTCCGTCCCAGCTTCCACATACTGACCGTCTTCGACCATCAGCAGGGATATATCTTTATTTACTTCATGAGTTTCTTCGGGAATCCACAATAATGTGCCTCCCTGTACCACCTCATAACCCAGCTTTGCTTTGCCTTTTTTCTGGACTTCCACACCGGCGTATTTCAGCAAGCCGCCTGTATTGGTGCGATAGCGATCGTCAATTAACTCCGCCACCACTTGACCATTTTGCACCTTTGTGCCTGGAGTTGCCCGCAAGTTAAAGACTTGGTTGTGAGTAGTGGAAATCAGGTAATTATTGCGACCTTGGGAACTTTGCACCGTTACCGTTGCCTGGTCTAAAACCACACTAGCGGTGATAATCTCAATTTCCCTAGTACTCTTACCCACTTGGGCTTCGGGCAAGCGGACTATACCACCATGTAAGGTAGTTAACTTGGTTTCTGCTAAGACACCGTTTGTCTCAATGGCATCACCATTATTCACCACCAATTCGGCTCCTGGTGGCAAGTTATATACTTCCCCAGACAAAATCCAAATCAAACCACCACGGGCTGCTGTGGTCGTTGTGTTGCCTTGACGGTCTGTTTTTTGTTCTGGCACGACTTCGGCAAACTGCACTTCTCCTGCCAAATCGGAGGCAACATCTTTAACAGCCTTCTCAGTATTTGCACGAGTTGTCCTGCCGCCTAATGCTACCTCGGCAAGCAACTGACCTTGCTTGACTTGCTGTCCATCCACTATATATAGTGTGGAACCTTGAGTCACGGCAATTTCAATTAGCGAAGAACTTTTACCCTTATCGGCACCTTCTAAAGTTATGACACCGTTTGCCTCCACAAACAGGGAATCTTCCCCGTGTCGAGTGCGATATGCTCTGGTTTTCAATTTGCGGGGCAGACGAATGATACCATCTTTTTCGGCACGCACTTGTTTTGCCACTTCCCCGGTGAATACACCACCAGTGTGGAAGGTACGCATGGTTAGCTGGGTACCCGGTTCGCCGATACTTTGAGCGGCAATAATTCCTACTGCCTCACCCAAGTCTACCATCTTCGCGTGTGCCAAACTCCAGCCATAACAGTGTTGGCAAACTGAACGTGCGGCTTCACAAGTTAAAGGCGATCGCACTATCACCGACTGCACACCGCTTTTTTGAATTACAGCAGCTAATTCGTTACTAATTGGCGTATTGCGTGGGGCAATAACTTTTTTGGTAGTGGGATGAATTACATCTTCCCCCACTACCCTTCCCATCAAGCGGGTGCCGATGGGAATCAGGATTTTGCCACCTTCTGTCATTGACCCTAGAGTCAGTCCTCGCGATGTGCCGCAGTCAAATTCGCGGATAATTACATCTTGGGATACATCCACCAAACGTCTGGTTAAATATCCAGAGTCGGCAGTTCTTAATGCCGTATCTACCAACCCCTTGCGGGCGCCGTAAGAAGAAATAATATATTCAGTAACAGTCAATCCTTCGCGGAAGTTGGTTTTGATGGGCAAGTCGATAATTTCCCCTTGGGGATCTGCCATCAATCCGCGCATCCCCACCAATTGGCGCACCTGGGAGATGTTACCCCGCGCACCAGAAAACGCCATCATATATACTGAGTTCAGCGGGTTAGTACTCTTAAAGTGCTTCACCACTTCATCTTTGAGCGCTTCCGATGTACTGTTCCAAGTATCAATTACTTTTTGGAAGCGCTCTACTTCCGTAATTTCCCCACGTTGATAGCGTTCTTCCGTGGCGCGAATTTCTTCTTCTGCGGCTTCCAGGAGCGATCGCTTGCTGGGCGGCACCATCAAATCATCTACACTAATGGAAACCCCGGCTTTGGTGGCGTAGCGAAAGCCCAAATCTTTTAACTTATCCGCCATCACCGCCGTTCGCGCCGTGCCACAATTGGTGAACGCCCAAGAAATTAAATTTCTCAGTTGACCCTTGTCAACGATGCGATT
>CASBQA010000050.1 GCA_949127635.1 Nostocales cyanobacterium PMM_0069
GCCAATAAATTAGCCCCCACTGCCTGTGGGCCAAAAAGTGCAAAATGTGCATGGCCATCAAAAAAACCGGGCAGAAGCGTTTGGCCTTTTAAATCAACCATCGAATGATTTTCGCCTGCGGCTTTCATGGCTTCGTCTTTATTACCGACAAAAGCAATCTTGCCATTTTTCACCACTACTGCTTCGGCATAAACGGCACTATCGCCTTCCATAGTAATGATGTCGCCATTGTAATACATAATTGCACCGCTGATAGTTCCTGTACTATCAGTACCTGAAGTACCTGTTTTGGTACCTGATTCTCCGCAGGAGCTTAGCATCCATACTGCAGCAATAAAGAGTAGTTTTTTCATGTTGTTTTTTTTGATTATTTTTTTAATATCGTTGATAATCCATCAGGCATATTTATATCCTGAGTAAACTTCGGGTCATTTTTATAGCGGATATAATACATATCTTTTCGGGAAATGATATCCACCATTTCTGTTTTATTTTCAAATAAAATAGGGGCAATATCTCCTTCCATTATTGCAACGGCATCCAGTACTGCCGGCTTATCTGTTAACGCAAAAAATACTTCCGCTTTCTTTTTATCGGTTGATATCACTACATAGGCAGCTAGCGTACTGTCGGTATTGCTGCCATAATTTATAAATTTTGTACCAGCTTCAAAAGGCCGGATACAACAGTCTTTCACTACTGACCAGGTATAGCCGGCACTGCCTATACAACCATGTACATCCTTGTCAGCGCCTGCTACTTTTACAGTAACAGTCGAGTCGATTGTTTTTGAGTCGCTTTTGGTTTCCAAACCACCGCAGGAACTTAGCATCCATACTGCAGCGATAATTAGTAGTTTTTTCATTTTTTTTTAAAATGATTATTGTCTTTTAAATATCGTTTTCCCTTCTTTAATGGTTTCCAATACCTTAATATCTTTCAATTTCATGGGATCGATCTTCAATGGATTTTGATCTAATACCACCATGTCGGCCAGTTTGCCTGCTTTTAATGTTCCTTTTGTTTCTTCCTCAAAGAACTGGTAAGCCGGCCAAGAAGTAATACATTGCATAGCTTCGTAAGGCGTAAGACGTTCATTCGGACCAATGATGTCTCCGGAACGACTCACACGATTAACGGTGCACCATACCACCATCATTAAATTAGGAAAAGCAACAGGTGCATCGGTATGGCTATTAACATGTATGCCTTTGTTTAAAGCCGATTTGATAGGGCTGATTTGTTGTGCTTTTTCAGGCCCAATAATTTTTTTGTACCAATCGCCCCAATAAAAAGTATGCATCGGGAAAAAGGAACCTATAATATCATATTTCTTCAGACTGTCCAACTGATCCATGCGAATTAACTGACCGTGAACCAAAATATTCCTGCGATCCTTTTGACCATATTTAGCTGTTGCTTTATTTACTGCACGTAACCACTGATCCAAAGCTGCATCGCCATTGCAATGAGCCTTCATCTGCCAGTTGTACTTAAACGCAGTATCTACAATGGCTTCCAATTCCGCATCTTTAAAAGCGGGATAACCATTATAACCCTTTTTCTCACCATCCGGCGGAATCAGGTATGGCGTTGTTCTCCAGGCTGTTCTTCCCTGTGGAGAGCCATCTACCGTAGCTTTCACGCCCCCTATGCGGTAATGATTCTTGTAGGTCTTACTGTTCCATTCGCTGTGCAGGTATTGGGGATATCTATAATTTATATAGGTGATGAGGTCCATCTTGAGCTTACCACGGGTGGCATAATCTGCCATCTGCTCTTGATTGTCTGTTGCCATTCCTTCATTCACAGTAGTGTAACCAAAACCGGCAGCCAAATCTTGCCCTTTATCGTAATAGTAGTCAACCAGTTTAGGTTCTCTAGGACTAAAGCGAGGAAGGAAAACCGGGAAAGCTGCATTTTCTTCCAGCACGCCATTGGGTTCTTTGGAACCTGCAAGGCGTCTGATCTTTCCGCCAGAAGGATCCACGGAGGCTGCAGTTATTTTGCTCATTTCGAGTCCTTTGCTATTCAATACGGCAAAATGTCCTGAAATATGTGTAATACAAATGGGTATTGTGGTAGAAACTTTATCAAGGTCTTCTTTGGTAGGGAAACGATTTTCTTTCAGCACCGCATCGTCGAATGCCATACCAAGGATCCAACCCTGTGTTTTAGTAGTGTCGTTCTTAGCGTACCAGGTTTTCAACTCGTTAATTAAGTCATCTATGCTGTTGCAATTACCATCCGGACTTGCCAGCAGGTTTGCTGTAAGTGCCTGCGCACCAAATGCGGAAAAATGTGCATGCCCGTCGATAAAACCGGGCATTAAAGTTTTGCCATTCAGGTCCACCATGGTGGGATCATCGCCCGTTTGTTGCATGGCATCTTCTTTAGTTCCAACAAAAGCAATTTTACCATCTTTAACTACTACTGCTTCGGCATAAACGGCACTATCGCCTTCCATAGTAATGATGTCGCCATTGAAGTAAACTGAATAACCAGTATTCTTACTTTCATCAGAAGTGGTTTTGGTTTGCTTAGAATCACAGGCAAAAAATAATATCGCCACTACAATAATTACTAAAGATTTATTTTTCATATGTCAATTGATTTAAGTTTAAATCTGTACGAGTTTTTAGCCTTGCCGCTAACGTTCGAGTATTGCTGCAGTTGGGGAATTGACCAACTGTCCGCCCGGAACTGAAGCTAAATTAACAAACAAAAGTTGAAGTTAACCAACAAAAGCCCAATAGAATTAAGTCCGCCGAAACCAAAGCTTGGATATGCACTGCTGATGATTGTTCTTCCGTCCAGCCCCAATTGCAGCAATACTTTTGTTGTGCGTAGGTTTTATTTATCAAGGTTGTCAAAATCAACAGTGTACGGC
>CASBQA010000051.1 GCA_949127635.1 Nostocales cyanobacterium PMM_0069
CAATTACTGACGATAAAGGTCAACTCCTTACCAAAGATGTGATGGTGACATTGACCACCACGGCAGGTAAATTTGTTGGGGCAGACCAAGATAAAGACCAACCAGGGTTTCAAGTTCGGGCGATCGCTGGTGAATTTGTCGCCACTTTGCAATCAGATATCAAGCCCCAACAAGTCAGAATTCGCGCTGGGGTAGACAAAATTAAGACCCGAAATCGTTTTAGACAACTACCACCCCAAGCGATCGGGCAACCATCAATTCCCTATTACGGAGACAGCAATACAACGGGCGAAAGTCAAGCATTTCCGCAACAAAACGATAACTCTTTATTTGAACTAGTTGGTAGTCAGCCATTAGAAGCTTATACCCAAATTGAATTCACAACTTACCTGCGTCCATCGCTGGTGACAGGGGTAATCAACTTGCGGATTGGACAGCGGGGAACTGATTACTTCGGTAGTTATAGCGATTTTCTCGCACCTGGTCGCACTGGCGGGACTCAAGTTGATTTCTATAGTGCGGTGTTTGCCACAGGTCAAGTCGGAGATTGGTTATTTACCGGCGCATATAACAGTCAACGTCCCCTCAACCAAGATTGTGAAGGCAGAAATCGCCTCTTTGGGGGAATTCAATTTTGCGAACAACAATATCCCGTCTACGGTGATAGTTCCACCTTCACTTCAACTGCCCCCTCTATAGATAGCTTCTATGCCCGCTTTGAGCGGAGTTCTTCGGTGCCTGGGGCAGAGCCAGATTACTTTATGTGGGGGGACTACAACACCCAGGAATTCAACCGTTCCTCGCAGTTGTATACGGCAACCTCGCGTCAATTACACGGGTTTAAGGGTAACTACAACTTTGGCAACTTACAAGTAACTGGTTTGTATGCCAATAACATCGAGGGTTTCCAGCGCGATACCTTTGTCCCCAATGGAACTAGCGGAAATTATTTCCTCTCCAAGCGGTTGATTGTTCCAGGAAGTGAAATTGTTTATGTAGAAGCAGAGGAAATTCAGCGTCCAGGTACGGTAGTTCAGCGCGAACAGTTGTATCGCGGACAAGATTATGAAATAGAGTACGATCGCGGGACACTTTTGTTTCGTCGTCCAATTCTATCAACAGACCTGAACCCCTTTGGCACAACTTTGGTTAGACGAGTTGTCGTCACCTACCAAAATGATGGCGGTCAAGATTCCAAGCTTTACGGCGGACGACTGCAATATAATCTCTCTAACGAGCTAGAAAAGAAAACTTACATCGCCGGTTCTTATTTAAGAGAAGACCAAGGCGATCAAGATTTTCAGTTGTATGGGGCAGATTTCTTAGTCTCGTTGGGGAATTCGGGTAGGATTGTGGGGGAATTTGCCCGTTCTAACAGCGATTTGCTGACTGGAAGAGAAGTCACAGGAAATGCTTATCGTTTGGAAGCATTTGGTAATATTGCTGAGAGAATCAGCGCTAGTGCTTATTATCGGGGAGTTGACCCAAATTTCGCCAACAACGCTACTTTTAGTTTTTCACCGGGGCAAACGCGGTATGGTGGATCATTGCTGGCAAGGGTGACAGACACCACCAGCTTTACTGTTGGTTACGACTTTGAAGAAAACTATGGTCGGTCTACGGGGAATATTGTAGACTTTTTTGACTTATTCAATCCGCAGCCTCAAACGCGAGTTGGGGACAGAGTTAGTAATGAGTTGAAAACCTTCCGCGTCGGCATTTTGCAAAGAATCGGAAATGCGGATGCGAGTGTGGAGTATGTGAATCGATCGCGTGAAGATAGGGTGAGCGATCGCTTTAATGGCAATGCGAATCAGTTGGTATCTCGTCTCAAATTGCCTCTAACTCAATCGTTGACTTTTCAGGCGCAAAATGAATTAAATATAAATGGTTCTGACCCGCTTTATCCCAACCGCAGCACCTTCGGCTTGGATTGGAAGGCTATGGAAGGGCTGACGGTGCGACTCGCTCACCAATTCTATGATGATAGTGAGTTACTGCGCGGCAATTCTTTCACTACCTTGGATACGATTTTTGATCGCAAGTTAGCGGAAAATACGGCGATTACAGGTCGGTATTCCGTGCTATCGGGTTTCAATGGGTTTCAAGGTCAGGGAGCCGTAGGATTAGATCAAGGCTTTCGGGTTGCCCCAGGTTTAAAGGTGAATGTTGGATACCAGTACATATTTAGAAATATCTTTAACGCCACCGCTGCCGGTACCCGCAACGAACAGTATTACGCTGTTGGTCAAACGGCTTCTTCACTAGGACTTTTTGCTGGTTCGGTGTATAGTTTAGGGTTTGAATATACTGATAATCCTGATTTCAAGGCAAGTACTAGATTTGAATATCGTGATGGGGATGAGGGCAATAATCTAGTTATTTCTGCGGCTGCTTCTGGTAAACTTACCCCGGCTTTAACGGCGCTGGTTCGGTTTCAACAAGCTGGTGAGGCAAATGTATTTCTGCCTTCAAATGCGGGTATTGTCAGCGATGGAGTCAGATTTCAAGAACTCGGCGATACGGCGAATTTGAGATTTGGGATAGCTTACCGCGACCCCAGCAACGATAAGTTTAACGCTTTGTTGAAATATGAGTGGCGGCAAAACTTTGACTCAATTCCCGAAGCGCAATTGACCGGCACCACTGCCACTGGGCATATCTTCTCTGCTGAGGCTATTTATGCCCCAAACTGGCGCTGGGAATTTTATGGCAAATTCGCTCTGCGTAATGGTGTCACCTACTTAAATGGCGATCGCTACGACGGGACGGTGAATTTGGCGCAGATGCGGGCAAGTTACAGACTCGGTTATCGCACTGATTTGGCGGTGGAAGGGCGCTGGATTGGGCAAAATTCCAATAGTGGGACTGATTATGATGAGTTTGGCGTAGCTGTGGAAACGGGGTATTATTTGACACCTGATTTGCGCGTGGGGCTGGGCTACAGCTTTGGTAGCATCGATGATCGGGACTTCACTGGCTATCGGTCTCAGGGCGGTATTTATGTGAATATCAGCTTGAAGTTGAATGAGCTTTTGGGCGGTTTTGGATTGCAAAAACCCGTACCCAAACAGCAGCAGGAGTCGGAAGTAAGACCGACGGCTAGTAGGGGTGGTAATCAAGAGAGCAAGTTGATTGACCGTCTGCGGCTTGCGATCGCACAAACTTCAACCCAGAAGTTGGTTAGCCGTCTCAAAGGACTAGGGACTGGGGATAAGGGACTAGGGACTAGGGATTAGGAATTAGGGATTAAAAATGAGGAATAAAGAATAATTTTCTTCCCCAGTCCCCAGTCCCCAGTCC
>CASBQA010000052.1 GCA_949127635.1 Nostocales cyanobacterium PMM_0069
AGAAGCACCAACTAAAGCGATCGCTTCTCCTGGCAAAGCTAACAAACTGATATCCTTAATTACAGGTTCGCCTTTTTTGTAAGCAAAGGAAATATGACGATATTCCACCTTACCGCTGACATCAGGCAGAGCGATCGCATTTAATTTTTCCTCTACCGTTGGTTGAATTGCCAGTAACTCAAAAACCCTGTCTACAGAAGCTTCACCCTGTTTAAATTCGTTGTAATTATTGGTAACATGACCAATGGGATCAATTAATAAAGCGCCTGCTGTCAGAAAAGCGACAAACTTATCAACCGTCAAATTACCAGTAGCAATTTGCCAACCACCCACGAAAAGTAAAATTAAAATACTAACAGCTTCTAAAAATCCGATGATGGGTATCTGAATTGCTTTGAGACGTTCCGCTGAGTACTTCGCTTTCATCGTGCGATCGGCTTCTCGACTAAAGCGGGCAACTTCGTACTTCTCGGCTGCAAAAGCTTGAATAATCCGAATTCCGCTGAAAACCTCAGTTAAAATTGCCGATAAATCAGATACATGACTTTGACTTTTCAGCGAATATATACGCAAACGTTCGCCAAACCAGCCAATTAAAACACCCATCAACGGCGCAACTATAATAATAGCTAAGGTTAGTTGCCAATTTAACCAAATCATGTATATAGGAATTGCCACCAACTGCAAAATGCAGGGGATAAAGTCGTGAAAGAGTTTATGGACAACTTCCCCAACTCGGTCAACATCTTCGGTCAATCGATAAGATAAATCACCTGTTTTTGCAGTTTCAAAATAGCTAAGATTGAGCTTTTGTAAGTGAGTGTAGATATATTTGCGAAGATTAAAAGCGACTCTCAGCGCGGCTTTTGCCATGTAGATATCTTGTACAGATTGAAAAAACCCTCTGACAAGAAACACCGCTGCTAGCATTGCAATTTCCAGAGCGATCGCAGATAAATTTCTCCCACCAAAGACACTTGCAAATTGACGCGCCAGCGTAATCAGAGCTAAAGTTGCTAATACATATCCGAAGATGCCAATAAAACCCTTGACAATGTTCTGCCATTGGGGTCGAATGTACGGTAAAAGTTCCCAGTAATTAGAGCGCGTTTTCAAGCTGTCACATCCACACAAATACTTTCTTTGTTTGACGCTATCAGCTTTTATGTAGTTTCACAAACCCAAAGTTCTCAAAATCCTCTTTAAACGCAGAGGAACACAAAGGTAAGCGCAGAGTGACGCAGAGTTTTTGTGATAAATCTTCGTCATGAACTTATAGAATATTGTACTTAGTCCGCGCAGGCGGACTTCGTTTATGTAGCCGTGACTTCAGTCGTCGGGTATTCACCTACAACTGTTGCAGGTTCTGATTCAATATCATCTACTTTATGGAATCCCCCAGCAAGCCAACTATCAGCAACATCTTTAATAAAACTGGCTAAGGGTATAGCGATTAATAAACCTAATAATCCGCCTAATTTAGCACCTAACAATAAAGAAATTACCACCCACACGGGATTTAAACCAGTCAAATTACCCAAAATGCGGGGCGCAATAAAGTTAGAATTTACTTGGTCGATCGCTACAGCAACACCTAAAACTTCTGCCCCTAGCCAAAAATTTTGCAACGCTACCAAAAGACTGACTATACTGATACCGATTCCCGTACCAAAGGGAAACAAAGAGAAAAAGCCAATTACAATTCCGAAAAGTAAGGCTAAGGGAACTTGCAAAGCTAAAAAAACCAGAGTAATGACTACTCCCAGCACAGCGCCCAAGGTAGCCTGACCGATAAAATAATTGTGAAAATCTTCGCGCAGTAATTGCCGTACTGGTGTGCCAATGCGAGACGGTATCCATTGATAAAGTCCATCCCAAAGGCGATCGCCATTATATACTAGATAGATTGTCAGCACTACCGCCAGTAGACCATTGGCAACAATATTGATAGTATCTACAGCAAAACCGAGAATTTGACCTGTAAAAGTTTGAAGTTGGCTAGATAATCGCTCAAGTACTTCGTTAACTAAACCACTTAAATTAAACGGTAGGTGCTGTTGATTTAATGCCCAATCTTGAAAAGCTTGCAGTTGTTCGGTTCCAGAATCAATCCAACTCGGCAAAATGTTGGCTAGTTCGTTGAGTTGTCCGAGAATTCGCGGTACTAAGGTGATACCCAAAGCGACTAAAATCACGACACTCAAGAGCAAAACTACCACAATAGCCAAGTTGCGTTTTACTTTTTGCCGCTGTAAAAACTGAATTGGATAATCCAAAACAAATGCTAGCAAAATTGCCGCAACAAAAACGCTTACCAAAGGTTGAAAATAGTTTACAACCTGGATGAAGAGCCAACCGTTAAGAATGGCAATGGGAAATGCCAATCCTAAACTTAACCATCGTGGCAGTTTGTTTGCTGTTTGCATCATTGGGGAATTGATAATAGTTAGTGGTTGGTTGTTAGTGGTTAGTAGTTGGTTGTTAGTGGTTGGTTGTTAGTGATTAGTTGTTGGTTGTTAGTTGTTAGTTGTTAGGTACGAAAAATTACTCTTAACCACTAACCACTACCACTATCCACTAACCACTATCCATTAACCATTTTGATAAAATCCAGCATAATTCGTTGAGGTATTATTCCTATAGGTCGGACTTCGAGTGCGATCGCACTATAACAACTTCCCTGTAAAATATCTTCTGGTGTCAATAATCCCATATCCCAGCCTTCATTTAAAACCAGTTGATCGAGTTCTACTTCTAGAGGTGCATAAAAGACATGACGGACTGCCTTTTCATCGGGATAACAGCCAAACTCAGCAAATGTAGGTGGTAAACTATAGCCGATTTCTTCTAAAACTTCTCGCTTTACTGCTATATCTGGAGTTTCTCCGGCTTCCATGTGTCCACCAAACAATCCCCATTGACCAGGATAGGAAATATTGGGGATGTTGTCTCGCAATTGCATGAGAAACTTGTCTTTTTGGTAGAGAATAGCGATCGCTACTTGTACCTGTTGATTAATCATAAAATCTGAAGTAACTATAATTACTCTTCCTCTAAATAAATTTCCCCAAATTCTTTGCCCGCTAAAGGGATACTTTGGTAATTAACTTTACCCTTGACTACCACTTGCTGTCCCTCTTTCCAACCAGTTTGATTGGTTAAAACCCAGATTTTGCCACTTGAGTCATTAATTTGATAAACCTGCTGCTTGATCAGAGGAACTGATGAGTTGACCTTACCTTGGATGTAAACTGTAGCTTTCTCTTGCTGTGGTTTCAGTTCCCGAATCGGGGTAACATTGACACCAATACTGAAGTTAACGCCGTTTAGCCCAGACTGCTCGGAGTAACCACAACTAGATAAACCAAATAAGCATACAAATGTCAACCCCCAGCAGTAGTAAAAACTAATTTTTTTTGTTTGTTGCATCACAGCTATGTGTTGAGGGAATTATGGAAACAGAAACTGCCAAACTTATCGATGGTAAAGCAGTAGCAGCAAAAATTCAGACAGAACTTTCTGCTGCTATTACAAAATTAGAACCCCAAATTGGACGCCCACCAGGTTTAGCGGTGCTGATGGTTGGTGATAACCCAGCTTCTGCGGCTTATGTACGCGGCAAAGAACGCGCCTGCGCTAAAGTGGGGATTGCCTCTTTTGGTCAGCATTTTCCTACCGAAACCACCCAAGCCGAACTAGAGTCGGTTATTGCTGCGTTAAACTCTGATGAACGAGTGGATGGCATTCTTGTACAACTTCCTCTACCAGATCATTTGGATGCTGCCACTTTACTACATCAAATTGATCCCGACAAAGACGCCGATGGATTGCATCCGCTTAATTTGGGACGACTAGTGCGGGGAGAACCTGGTTTACGCAGTTGCACTCCATATGGAGTTATGCGGCTGTTGGAGGAATATGAAATTTCTTTAAAGGGAAAACAAGCGGTGGTGGTGGGACGTAGTATTTTAGTGGGTAAACCAATGGCGTTGATGCTTTTAGAAGCTGATGCGACTGTTACCATTGCTCATTCGCGATCGCACGACTTAAAAGCGATCGCGCGGAATGCTGATATCCTCATTACAGCAGTAGGTCGTCCTAATCTTATCGACGCGCAAATGATCAAACCGGGTGCTGTTGTGGTAGATGTGGGAATGAATCGTATCACCGATGAAAGTGGTAATAGCCGCTTAGTTGGCGATGTCAACTTTGACTCAACCAAAAACGTGGCAGGATTTATCACTCCTGTTCCTGGGGGTGTAGGTCCGATGACAGTCGCTATATTGTTGCAAAATACAGTTTCTAGCTATTCCATGAAGAGGGGAAAAGGGTAAAGGGGAAAAGGGTAAAGGGGAAAAGGGAAAGGGTAGGAGTTGTTTGAAATTAGTCGATTGGTCTATTTTTGCTTCTTCCCTTTCCCCTTTTTTCCTTTCCCCTTTCCCCATCCTCGATGAATTATGAGTTATAAATTTTTAATTCTTAACTCTTAACTCCTAACTCTTTTAGCTCCAAATACCCGTAAAATTGTGACTTATATGACAAAAAATCAAAAATGTAAGGAATTTAAGGATGGTAGCAGCGCATAACCTTCACAAAACTCCTGAGTCAGCTAAGTTTGACCTATTAGCTTATCTAAAAGAGCGGCAAAAACTCTGTGAAACTGCTCTTGATAAGGCAATTCCCATACGTTACCCCGACACAATTTATGAATCAATGCGCTACTCGCTGTTAGCAGGAGGTAAGCGTCTGCGTCCCATTCTTTGCCTTGCTACCTGTGAAATGACTGGTGGAACAATCGAAATGGCAATGCCAACGGCTTGTGCTTTAGAGATGATTCACACCATGTCGTTGATTCACGACGACCTGCCGGCGATGGATAATGATGATTATCGGCGCGGCAAGCTGACAAATCACAAAGTCTATGGCGAAGATATTGCGATTTTGGCTGGAGATGGCTTGTTAGCTTTAGCCTTTGAACATGTCGCCAATAGCACCCAGAATGTGCCAACAGAGCGAGTATTGCAAGTAATTGCCCGTTTGGGTCGTGCGCTGGGAGCGGCTGGCTTAGTCGGCGGTCAAGTGGTCGATTTAGAATCAGAAGGAAAGCCGGACATTTCACTAGAAACGCTAAATTTCATTCATAATCACAAAACAGCCGCTCTTTTAGAAGCTTGTGTTGCTTGTGGGGGAGTTTTGACTGGGGTTTCGTCTGAAGATATGCAACGGCTGTCTCGTTATGCTCAAAATATTGGGCTAGCATTTCAGATTATCGATGATATTTTGGATATCACTTCGACCCAAGAGCAATTAGGCAAAACCGCCGGTAAAGACGAAAAAGCCAACAAAGTCACTTATCCCAAGCTTTGGGGGTTAGAGGAATCACGCACTAAAGCTGAACAGCTAATTGAAGCAGCTTGTGTGGAATTAGATCCATTTGGCGATCAAGCGAAACCGCTAATAGCGATCGCTCAATATATCGTCAATCGCGATCACTAACCCAACCCCCAGAGGGTGATTAAAACGCGCTTACGGGATATTTGGGACAATGACGTGACAAAAAGTGCCGATGTGCGCGATCGCTCTGCGTCTTATATCCTAGACGCAGGGCAGCTTGCAAGAATGGCATCCAATTTATTGCAAAATGCCGCCGTTTTAGAGTGGGTTGGATTAAAGTATTTCCCTAAATAACAACCCCTGCTAATATTGACTAACAAAGCTTAAAATACCATGCAGGACATAGGCGACATCTTAAACAATCGGGTGCTGCTAGTTGCCCTTATTGCTTGTTTAATTGCCCAAACATTAAAGCTCATAATTGAACTAGTCAAAAATCGTAAAGTTAATGTTAGTGTTTTAGTCACCACTGGAGGAATGCCCAGCGCTCATTCCACTTTAGTTACAGCATTAGCAACCGGTGTAGGGCAAACTCTGGGTTGGGCATCTCCAGAGTTTGCACTCGCTGTAGTTTTTGCCATCATCGTCATGTACGATGCAGCAGGTGTTCGTCAAGCTGCCGGTAAGCAAGCTCGTATTCTCAATCAAATGATTGACGAATTGTTTCGCGAACATCCAGAATTTAACGAAGACCGTCTCAAAGAATTACTAGGACACACACCAGTTCAGGTGATAGTCGGTTCCGCTTTGGGTATAACCATTTCTTGGTTAGCCAGGTTTGCTTATTAGACTGGTTGTACTGGGGACTGGGGACTGGGAACTGGGATTTGATTTGATGAATGCAAAATGGCTGAAAATTCTTTATTGATAATTTTTACCTAATTCCTAATCCCTAATCCCCAGTCCCCAGTCCCCAGTCCCTAATCCCTAATCCCTATAACCGCACAACTGAACGCAGTAGCAACACCTTTCGGCTGTCTACCAAATAGGTCGAAAAACCCCGCTCGTTCAGCTTTTGCAATGTGTTGTATGCTTCCTTTTGGTTAGTGGTGTAAACTGCTAGCAAGTAAGGGCGTTGTCCATAAGAAACAAAACCCACGTCACCTTCTACGATTTGTTGCAGTTGAGTAGCCACTTCTGGACGGTTGAAATAATCCACTAAGATGGCATAACCCATTCCTAGTGATTGAGGATTATAGCTAGCTACTTGAGAACGAGGCTGCTGCGCGTTTGCGGGTCGAGTTGTAATGATAGCAGACAAGCCGACAATACCGTTGACATACTTTGCCCAACGATTGGCATCGTCAATCTTGTTAAACCCACCAATGCGAGTTACTGTTTCGTTGAGATACCTACAGGTAGTGGTTTTTATTTCAGTGGGCAAAGTGCGACGCAACTGAGTTTGATTATCTTGTGTGGGACTGACTACCAATAAAAGATACTCACCCGCAGTTGGTGGTTGACAAACGGGAATGTTTTTTTGAGCGGTGACTGAGCTGATCTTCGTAGCAATCAAACTGGCGATCGCTAACACCACAGCACTTGATAAAGTCGTAAATCTACGCATTATTTGAGACATAATTAATTTTTCTAAATTTTTTCAAAACATTTCCTCAAAATATGTTTTGTTCCTTTTTTGGGGCAAGTATCAAACCTGCCCCTATGTAGGCGTTAGAGGGGGAGCGATCGCACGAGAAGAGCGATCGCAACTGCGGGCTAAATTATATCAGGAAACGTTGGCAAATGATGCCACAGCTTCAGGAATCGTCTCAGAAGGTGACTGAAATTCCCCTGTAATCACATACTCCAATCGCAGTTTTAACCAAGTTATAAA
>CASBQA010000053.1 GCA_949127635.1 Nostocales cyanobacterium PMM_0069
GAAATTAGTAGATGAACAAATCTCTAAATGGCAGTCCACTTGGTCTAAGGGAGAAAACATTTACCAGACAGCGGAACAAGAACTACGCCAAACACATTGGCAATCGGCTTTTATGGTGGCATCTAAATTGCTGCGGGTAGATAATAAATACTGGCAAACAGCTAAGTACGATCAGTTAAATAGCTTGATTGTCTCAGCGCGGGAAGATGGTGAGAAGTTAGCAAAAGCTAACGGCTTGGCAGAAGACTCTGGAGTAGATAATTTACTAAAAGCCATCAAAGTAGCTGAATCAATTGGGCAAAATAGTTACGTTTATCAAAAGGCACAGACAACGATTTCAGTATTTGGGCGGAAAATGCTGGCATTAGCACAGAAACAGCTAGATCGTCGAGATGCAGATGAAGCGCTGGAAATTGTCGGCAAAATTCCGGCAAGTACAGGGCTAAAGTTGGAAATCGAAGACTTTACAGCGATCGCTGATGCCCAAAGAAATGCGTGGATCGGCACTGTTTCTGGTTTAGAGACAGCGATCGCCCAAGCACAACAAATTGACCCCTCAAGATCAGTTTACGACAAGGCACAAAAACTGATTGCCCGTTGGCAGTTGGAAATTGAAGATGTTGCCAATTTAGACAAAGCCCGTACACTGGCAAATCAGGGAACAGTTAGTGATTTGAATGCAGCGATCGCTCAAGCGCGTCTTATCCCGGTTAATAATCCTCGTGGTTCTGAAGCTAGGCAAGATATAGGACAATGGCGTGCCCAAGTTGAGACAATCGAAGATAAACCTTATTTGGAACGCGCTGAACAGATAGGTTTTATAGAAGATGTTAACTCATTACAAGCTGCGATCGCCGAAGCAAGTCTAATTCGTAATGGTCGGGCATTGTATCCAGAAGCACGCCGAAAAATTCGCACTTGGACGGCGAAAATTCAGCGAATTGAAGATCAGCCATACTTAGATCAAGCGCGACAAATTGCTAGTACGGGCGATCTAGCCTCTGCGATTAAAGCTGCCGAACAAATTGCCTCATCGGGACGCGCACTAAGTGGTGAAGCACAAGCGTCTATAGATGATTGGCAAGGGCAAATCCGCGCTAGACAAAATTGGCGTCAAGCGCGGGAAGTGGCACTTGCTGGCACTCCTGAGGCTTTGTCAGAGGCAATACAACTAGCGGATAGAGTGCCAAGTCGTAGCTTGTTACGCAATGATGTGAATCCGGCTATTGACCAATGGAGTCAGCAATTATTAGATATAGCCCGTTCTCAGAGTCAGTCTGATATTACCCAAGGTATTGAAACCGCAAAACTGATTCCCCAAGGTTCTGCTGCTTACAGCGCAGCGCGAGAGCAAATCAGGAATTGGCGCGAGTTGCTCAAACCTCAGCCTGAACCTGAACCTGAGCAATCTCCACAGGAATCGACAACGACACCTGAGCAGCAGTAATATCGAATAAAAGTTGAATTGAGATATTTAATGAGCTGCATTACCCGCCAAAGATTAAAATCTCTGGCTAATAGCTAAAGTCATCTCAAGATGACTAGTACCGCTGCTTTGGAAGTCACGCATTCAAAAGTCAAAAGTATTATGGAATGGGCTTTTTACAGATGTGCTCGCTTTTTTTATATATCGGCGATAATGTACTAAACCGCTTAATTGTACAAATTGTGAGAATCTTATGATTATCATTTCATCGAGCGAAACACGAGAAAATTGGGGAGAGATACGCCGTAAAGCTCAGAGGGATGTTATTGAGGTGCAATCACATGGCAAGCCTGATGTGTACATTCTAAGCCCTGAAATATTTGAGGAATATCAAAGGCTTAAATATGAATCTCTCAAAAATAAGCTTGAAAAAGGTAGGTTGCAGGCTGAACAGGGTCATTTTTCGGATGCGACTGTGGATGACATCCTAAGGAAGGGTGACGCGCTTTATGAGCAAAGAACATCGAATCGTTAAGCTTACCCTACAAGCCGAAGAGGATCTTCAAGAGATATACGTGTATGGCAGAGAAACTTGGGGCAAGGGGAGAGCAGAGCTATTCATTATTGCCTTGTATGATCGGTTTCAATTCCTTTGTGGCAATCCTGAAATAGGGCGAAAACGAGAAGAATTTTATCCAGGGTGTCGTAGTTGGGTATTCGAGAGCTACGTCATTTTCTATCAACTGAAAGATACATACATTGAAGTAATAGGCATTGTTCACGGTAGTAAGGATATCAACCGTTACTTTAGAGGTGAATAAGCCTGTAGATCAATTGCGAGAAGCTGTGTGGAAAGAGTTAAATAAATTTACAGCTTGTCAAGTGAAATCTATTGTGGGCTGGGATTTTATTTTGTCGGCTTTATTTGTATCAGGCTTTTCGTGAAATGGTATAAGGGTACAGCATTGGTGTACCCTTAATTCTTTGTGTATATCGATGCCAATTGTTTGCAGATGAATTTTGAATATCAAGATTGTGACTCTGAGGGATAATGTTGCACAATATTGAGGTTCCACTAACCTCACGCACTCCCTGGCTGATATCGTATACGGTGTTTGTCGCAATCTACTATGGCAAAAATTAACAACAATTACCTTAAGCTCAAAGCAGGCTATCTATTCCCGGAAATTGCTCGACGAGTCAATGCTTTCGCGGAGGCAAATAGTGATGCAAATATCATTCGGTTAGGTATTGGTGATGTCACCGAACCTTTACCTGAAGCTTGTCGCACGGCTATGATTAAAGCTGTCGAAGAAATGGGCGATCGCTCTACCTTCAAAGGCTATGGTCCCGAACAAGGTTATGCCTGGTTGCGAGAGAAAATTGCTTTACATGACTTTCAATCTCGCGGATGTGAGGTTGATGCATCGGAAATTTTCATTTCTGACGGTTCTAAGTGCGACACGGGCAATATTCTGGATATCTTTGGTAATGATAATGCGATCGCTGTCACCGATCCTGTTTATCCGGTGTATGTAGATACCAATGTCATGGCTGGACATACCGGAGCGGCTAATGATAAAGGTGAATTTGAAGGCTTTGTTTATTTGCCAATTACGGCAGAGAATAACTTTACTGCCGAAATTCCTGACAAGAAAATCGATTTAATTTATCTGTGTTTCCCCAATAATCCCACCGGCGCAACTGCTAGCAAAGAACATCTCAAGGCTTGGGTGGATTATGCTAAGTCTAATAACTCGATCATCTTCTTTGATGCAGCTTACGAAGCGTTTATCACCGATTCTAAAATTCCCCACTCGATTTATGAAATTGAAGGTGCAAGAGATTGTGCGATCGAGTTTCGCTCTTTCTCCAAAAATGCCGGCTTTACTGGTACTCGTTGTGCTTTAACGGTTGTGCCGAAGACACTGAAAGGCAAAGCTGCTGATGGTTCTGATGTGGAACTGTGGAAACTGTGGAATCGCCGCCAATCTACTAAGTTTAATGGAGTGTCTTACATTGTCCAACGCGGAGCGGAGGCAGTTTACTCTGAGGAAGGTTTAGCACAAACTAAGGCGCTTGTCAATTTTTATATGGAAAATGCGAAAATAATTCGCGATCAACTGACAGCAGCAGGATTACAGGTATATGGAGGCGTAAATGCACCTTACGTCTGGGTGAAAACACCTAATAATTTGTCGAGTTGGGATTTCTTCGATAAATTGTTGCAAACCGTAAACGTTGTGGGAACACCCGGTTCTGGTTTTGGTGCTGCGGGTGAAGGTTACTTTCGGATTTCGGCATTTAATAGTCGGGAGAATGTGGAAGAGGCGATGAAACGGATTACCGAGAAGTTTAAAGTGTAATGGTGGGCGATCGCCCTTGAGCGCCTAATTATTTCTCCGCCGCTACAGCTAGCGTTAGAGGCGGCGGAGAATGTTAATATGCATCATATAATAGCTAAGTTTTCAGATCCTGCTAAATCAACACTTTTAAAATTTGGACTAAAGATCGCAAAATTATTGGAGAGGTTTTAAGGAGTAATTGCTTATGGTGCTATCAACTCAGGTATCTTCAAACCTTTCACTAGAAGAGTTTCTGAAATTACCCCAAACAAAACCGGCTAGTGAATATATCGACGGACGCATCTACCAAAAGCCAATGGCACAGGGAAAACATAGTACAATTCAAATTCGTTTAGCTACTGCTATTAATCAGATTGCAATCAATCAAAAAATAGCTTATGCATTTCCAGAATTACGCTGCACATTTGCGGGACGCTCTTTAGTTCCAGATATTGCTGTGTTTGAATGGCAAAGAATTCCTCTTGATGCCAAAGGCAGAGTAGCTAATAAATTTGAAATTTATCCAGATTGGATAATTGAAATTCTTTCTCCCGAACAATCTCCAAACCGAGTTATCCGTAAAATTACATTTTCTATCCAAAATGGTACAAAGCTAGGTTGGTTTCTTGACCCCGAAGATGAATCTGTAATGGTTTTTCAACCTAACCAACTACCAGAAATTAAAGAAGGACAAGATATTTTACCAGTTCTCAGTGTATTAGGAGACTGGCAATTATCTGTTGCAGATGTATTTGCTTGGTTAAGTTTTACATAAAAAATTGTTAAGAATAATTGCATGTCGTTGGCGGTTAGAAGCTGACGGTAGATACTATGCTTCTGTTCTTTTTAACCTTGAAGACAATCCAGTAGTTGC
>CASBQA010000054.1 GCA_949127635.1 Nostocales cyanobacterium PMM_0069
ATTATTCTCATTGTCCCCTAGTCCCCTTGTCCCCTTGTCCTCTTGTCCCCTTGTCCTCTTGTCCCCATGAGTGAAACTAAAAAGCGATTACCTTCTTAAGTTCATTAGTGACTTCTTCTTGGGATTGATTACCATTGACGGTGAGAAGTTGTTGCTTCGATCCGTAATAATCAATCAAAGGTGCAGTTTCATTGCGGTAAACTTCTAAGCGACGACGAATCACCTCTTCGGTATCATCTTTTCGTCCGCGAGCGAGTAAACGTGCTACCACTACATCATCTGGCACATCCAGATTGACCACCTTTTCACCGCTAGGAAGACCCATATGAAGCAGCAATTCCTGCAAAAAAACTGCTTGCGTTACTTTGCGAGGAAAGCCATCTAAAATCCATCCAGACTTAATATCTGGTTGACTAAGACGCTCCTGCACTAGCTCCTGCATGAGCTGGTCGGGAACCAACTCGCCACTATCAACGTAATTTTGAGCTTTGATTCCTAAAAGGGTTTGCTCTTTCATTGCTTGACGCAAGATATCACCCGTGGAAATATGGGGAATATTGCAGTCGTAAGCTAAGTTTTGAGCTTGAGTTCCCTTACCAGCTCCAGGCGGTCCCAAGAAGATTAATCGCGTCACTATTGTTTCACCATTCCTTCATAGCGCTGAGAGATGACGTAAGTTTGGACTTGTTTAGCTGTGTCAATTGCCACACCAACCAGAATTAGCAAGCTTGTTGCGCCAAGTCCTTTAAAGGTTGGCACACCTAAAGAGCTTTCTACCGCAGTGGGAATAATGGCAACTAAGCCCAAAAAGATAGCACCTAAAAAAGTTAGTCGATTCGTCACGCGCTCAATATACTCACTCGTTGTTTTACCCGGACGAACGCCAGGAATGCTAGAACCCATTTTTTTCAAGTTCTGCGCCACATCTACTGGGTTAAGAATCAACGAAGAGTAGAAGTAGCTGAAGAAAACAATAGAAACGAGGTAAATCAGTGAGTATGCCCAAGGCGCAGAACCACCCGGACTCAAATAAGTGTTAACAATATTAATCAAGTCCGGATTTTTAGTGAAATTCGCTAGCAAAAGTGGCAAACTCAAGATGGCAGCCGCAAAAATAATCGGCATGACACCGCCTTGATTTAGCCGCAGGGGTAGATAACTACGCTGCTCTGCCAAAACACGCCGACCAACTTGACGACGAGCGGAAATAATGGGGATGCGCCGCGTTCCTTCTTGAACAAAGACGATCCCAACAATTGTTACCAAGAACACTAAGACTAGTACAATTACACGCCCGACTATTTCCCGACCGCCGACTTGCACCAAGTCGATGGTATCGCCCAAAGATTTTGGTAGTGAGGCAACAATGTTGACAAAAATCAACAAAGATGCTCCGTTACCAATGCCTCGTTCGGTGATTAGTTCTGATGCCCACATAACGAACATAGAACCAGCCGTGAGAGCGATCGCTGTTTCTGCGACGAAAACTGGACCGGGTTCTTTAGCAAACTGCTGTAAGAAAAATGCTGAGAACGCAGTACTTTGAATAATCGCCCAACCTAAAGACACATAGCGTGTAATTTGGGAAATTTTTCGCCGTCCGGCTTCACCTTCATTTTTCTGTAAATTTTCTAAAGCTGGAATCGCAGTCGTGAGCAATTGGATAATAATGGAAGCGTTAATGTAAGGCAAAATGCCCAAGGCAAAAACTCCCAAAGTAGAAAGTCCGCGTCCTGAGAAAATGTCTAACAAGCCGAATATCGCGCTATTACCCTGAATCGCTTGGTGAAATAAGTCGCGATTAATTCCAGGTATCGGCAAATAGATGCCCAGGCGAATCAAAATTAAAATACCGACGGTGACAAGCAGCCGACCTCTTAGTCCAGCTGCTTGCGCCATCTGCATAAAAGTTTCTTGAGCCGTTGGGGCTTTGTCTCGACTAATCATAAAGGGCTACCTTTGAAGTATGAAGTATGAACTGTGAAGTGTGAAGTACAAAGTCAAAAGTATAAAATGTGAAGTATATATTTTTCATCCTTCTTCTTCACCCTTCATCCTTCATATAACTTCACAACTCCCACCAGCTGCCTCAATTTTGCTTCGAGCTTGACCTGTGAAAGCTGCCGCTTTGACATTGAGCGCAACGCTCAATTCCCCATTGCCCAAAATTTTCAATGGTGCTTTGGCACTAGTAAGAATACCTGATGCCTTTAAAGATTCCAAAGTAACTTCTGTATTGGCAGGAAGGGAGGCTAGTTTCTCTACATTAATCGTAGTGTAATTTTTACGATTAATAACTGGAAAGCCCTTTAACTTAGGGATACGGCGATACAACGGCTGTTGACCACCTTCAAATCCAGGTCGGGTGCTGCTACCAGATCGAGATTTTTGACCCCGCATACCTAAACCAGCACTTGCACCTTGACCGGCAGAAATACCCCTACCTACACGCTTCTTGCGTTTTTTTGAGCCTTTTTGAGGACGAACATCATTTAGTCTCATAATTTTGTCAATGGTCAATGGTTAATGGTCAATGGTCAATGGTCAATGGTCAATGGTCAATAAACTTTTGACTCTTGACTCCTGACTCTTGACTTTTGACTTGTTAAATGTAGAGATTCTCAATAGGAACGCCTCTATCTTCAGCAACTTGGGCGAAGGTACGTAGGGTAGATAGAGCATTAACTGCCGCTCTCGCATTATTGAGTGGATTGTTGGAGCCGAGTTGTTTCGCTAAAATGTTGCGAACTCCGGCTAACTCCAATACGGTACGCACAGCACCACCGGCAATTACCCCGGTTCCTGGAGATGCTGGTCGCATCATGACTTTTGCACCACCGCCGGTACCATCAATCGGATGGGGAATGGAGTTGGATTTGGTCATGGGGATTTCGATCAGATGTTTTTTGCCGTCGGCTACGCCTTTTTTAACGGCACCAATTACATCTGAGGCTTTACCTACTCCCACGCCAACTTGACCGCGTTCGTTACCAACGACAACGATCGCTCGGAAGCTGAGTTTCTTACCTCCCTTAACGACCTTACTAACGCGTCGGATCTGAATCACCCGTTCTTGCCAAGTTGTGTCTTCTTTTTTGGCGCGTTTTGTTTTGTTTTTACGCTCGGTTGCCATAATTAATGCTATGTAGGTTGTTGGTTGGTTGTTGGTTGTTAGTTGTTATTTGTTAGTTGTTATTTGTTGGTTGCTCTACTATCAACTAACTACTATCCACTATCAACTAACCACTAACTAATTACTAATTTTAGAAATTTAAGCCGGCTTCTCGTGCTGCGTCAGCTAAAGCTTTGATGCGACCGTGATATAAATTACCACCGCGATCAAAAACTACTTGAGTTATGCCTTTTTCGAGCGATCGCACTGCAATCAACTTGCCAACTTGCACACTAGCTTCTTGGTTAGAACCTGAAGCCAAATTAGATTTCAAATCTGGTTCTACACTCGAAGCCGCCACAATTGTGTGATGCTTAGTATCATCAATTACCTGAGCATAAATATGCTCGTTCGAGCGAAATACAGCTAACCGTGGACGTTCTTCAGAACCGCTTACTTTACCACGGACGCGTCGATGGCGACGCTGTTTAGATTCTTTGCGAGTAAGTTTCATTTTTACTTCTTACCTTTACCAGTCTTACCAGCTTTACGTCTAACCACTTCACCGGCGTAGCGAATACCTTTACCTTTATAAGGTTCTGGTCGGCGAACTTCGCGAATTTTCGCTGCCGTGTTGCCTACTATTTCTTTGTCATACCCGCTAACGATGACGTTAGTGGTACCTTCAACTGCAAACTGAATTCCCTCTGGTGGAAGAATTTGCACTTGATGGCTATAACCCATATTCAATATGAGGTTACGACCTTGAAGTTGTGCCCTATAACCTACCCCTTGAATTTCCAACCGACGTTGAAAACCTGTGGAAACTCCTTCTACCATGTTGGCAACTAAGGTACGGCATAAACCGTGTAGCTGCCGAGATGTGCGGGAATCATCGCGCCGATTTACTTGTAATATTTCCCCTTCTTGAGAGACAATCACATTAGTCGGCAGATCGCGAGAAAGTTCACCTTTTGGACCTTTGACCACAACTTTTGTGCCGTCAATTGTTACTTGTACTTTCGCGGGGACTGTAATTGGACGTTTACCAATTCGAGACATAAATTTTTATCCTTTGTCCTAAATCAAGAGTCCAAAATCCAGAGTCAAAAGTCCATTGACTGTTGACCATTGACCATTGACTGTTGACTATTGATTACCAAACGTAGCAAAGCACTTCACCACCCAAGTTCTGACGCCGCGCTTCGCGATCGGTCATAATGCCACTGGATGTAGAAATAATGGCAATGCCAATACCACCTAGTACCCGTGGTAATTCTTTTTTGTTGGAGTAAACTCGCAAACCTGGTTTGCTCACTCGCTTTAAAGCTGTAATTAAAGGCTGGCGATTTTTACCCTTATATTTCAGGGCAATCACCAAGTTATGCTTTACTCCATCTTCTGCTTCTTCGTATTCGGAAATAAAACCTTCTTCACGAAGCACTTTAGCAATACTACGGGTCGTTTTTGTTGCCGGCACTAGTGTTGTTTGATGCCTTGCCATAGTAGCATTGCGGATGCGCGTCAGCATATCTGCAATTGTGTCGTTAGCCGCCATCGTTCCCTCGTATAACTGAACTTATTGATCGCGAAAAGGCATTCCCATTTCTTTGAGTAACGCGCGTCCCTCTTCGTCATTTTTTGCGCTGGTGATGATGGAAATATCCATACCACGTACTTGATCGATGCTGTCGTACTCGACTTCTGGAAAAATTAACTGTTCTCTTACGCCGAGAGTGTAATTTCCCCGACCATCAAAGCTTTTGGGACTAATGCCGCGAAAGTCTCTAATTCTAGGCAAAGAAAGGCTGATTAGTCGGTCGATAAAGGCGTACATTCGTTCGCCTCTAAGTGTCACCATAATCCCAACAGGCATTCCTTGACGAATTTTGAAGCCAGCGATCGCCTTTTTCGCTCGTGTAACTACCGGTTTTTGACCTGTAATCACCGCAATTTCATTTAATGAAGCTTCTAATGCTTTCGCGTTGGAAGCCGCTTCCCCCAATCCTCGGTTGACTGTAATTTTTAGTAACTTCGGCACCTGATGAATGTTGGTGTATTGAAACTGATTCATCAGTTTGGGGACGATTGTCTCTTGGTATAAATTTTTGAGTCTTGTTGGTGCCATATTTTTTTTCCTGTTTATCCCTGGTCTTGGTCAGGGAAAATGTTTTGTCATTTGTCAAAAGTCTTTTACTAATGACCAATGATTATTTATCAAGTATCTCGCCGGTTTTCTTTAACATCCGTACCTTCTTCCCTTCTTGGGTCGTGGTATAGCAGATGCGACTAGCAACGTTTTGCTTGGTTGAATAAAGCATGACGTTGGAACTATGAATTGGGAATTCTTGGGTAAGAATGCGTCCCGATTCACCTTCGGCTTGGGGTTTTACGTGCTTAGTTTTAATGTTGACGCCTTTGACAATGACTTGACTAACTTGGGGAAGTGCTGTGACTATTTCACCAACTTTGCCTTTGTCTTTGCCGGCAATCACTTGCACGGTGTCGCCAGTTTTGACGTGCATTTTATGAAAAACTTTCGGTTTCGGCTTTTTTGCCATTACAGCACCTCCGGAGCCAAAGAAACAATTTTGGTAAAGTTTTTCTCGCGCAATTCCCGTGCCACTGGTCCGAAAACCCGCGTACCTCTGGGATTACCATCTTTGTTGATGATTACTGCGGCGTTGTCGTCAAAGCGGATACTCATACCGCTATCACGGTTCATGGCTTTGCGGGTGCGGACAATAACCGCTTCCACCACATCAGATTTTTTTACTGCCATGTTAGGAATGGCATCTTTAACAACGGCGATAATTTTATCACCGACACCGCCATAACGACGGTTTCCTCCGCCTCCGCCTAAAACGCGGATACACATTAATTTGCGGGCGCCGCTATTATCTGCGACATTGAGGTAGGTCTGGGATTGAATCACAATTTTTCTTCCTTGTGAGGTTGTTAGAAAACTAACAACTATTAGGTTGTAGCTGTTGTAGCTGTTGTAGCTTTAGTGTTGAGGATTTCTGTGACTTGCCAGCGCTTGGTTTTGCTCAGGGGTCGAGTTTCCTGAATGCGAACGCGATCGCCCACTTTACATTTGTTTTCTTCGTCGTGGACCTTATAGCGCTGGGTATTCACTACAATCTTGCCGTACTTGGGGTGAGGGGCGCGGTTTTCAATGGCGACTACCACCGTTTTCTGCATTTTGTCGCTCACTACCAAACCAACTCTTTCTTTGACTGCCATAATCTCCTACTTTTCTTCTTTAACCAATTCAGTTGCTTGTTGTTTGCGCTCTGTTTCTACTGTCAGCAACTGGGCTAAACGGTGTCGAGCATGTTTGAATTGATGGGGTTTTTCTAATTGTCTGGTTGCTTTTTGCAAACGCAATTGAAATAGTTGCTTTTTCACAGCAAGAATTTCATCAGACAATTTTTCGTCAGTTAATTCTCTTGCTTCTGAAACTTTAGGCAGAGGCATGACTTACTCCTGCGGCTCCGATTCGGAGCGTGTAATGAACTTAGTTTTAATTGGTAACTTAAAAGCTGCCAAGCGCATGGCTTCGCGAGCAATTTCTTCAGTAACGCCAGCAATTTCAAATAAAATCCGTCCTGGCTTAACGACTGCTACCCAAAATTCCGGCGAACCTTTACCGGAACCCATCCGGGTTTCTGCGGGACGCATGGTTATAGGTTTGTCGGGGAAAATACGAATCCAGATTTTACCACCCCGGCGGATATAACGAGTCATTGCTCGACGGGAAGCCTCTATTTGCCGGGCGGTGATCCAAGC
The DNA here is from genome assembly GCA_949127635.1 of Nostocales cyanobacterium PMM_0069. Taxonomy (GTDB): domain Bacteria; phylum Cyanobacteriota; class Cyanobacteriia; order Cyanobacteriales; family Nostocaceae; genus Hassallia. Next base: position 6,905 of record CASBQA010000054.1, read on the forward strand.
TGGTTCTTGTGCTTGGAGGGCAAAATCGCCAAAGTTCAGGTTGCTACCACGGGTAGCTACACCGCTCATCCGTCCGCGTTGTTGTTTGCGGAATTTAGTTCTTCTAGGACTTAACATGACGCTTGGACTAGGGATTAGGGATTAGAGGTTAGGGATTAGGGATTGATGACTAAGGATTAGGAAAATTTTTTCCCAGTCCCCAGTCCCCAGTCCCCAGTCCCCATTTATCCTTCATTTGAACGATCTTCAAC
>CASBQA010000055.1 GCA_949127635.1 Nostocales cyanobacterium PMM_0069
CTCTCACCGGTGCTGACAGCGGTGATTTTGGCGGGACGAGTCGGTTCGGCATTTGCAGCGGAAATCGGCACTATGCGCGTCACAGAACAAATCGATGCCCTCCTAATGTTAAAAACCGATCCAATTGATTATCTAGTTATTCCCCGCGTAATTGCTTGCGGCTTCATGCTGCCAATTTTAACTATTTTGTCTTTAGTCACAGGTATGTTGGGAGGATTGATAATTGTCACGAATATATACAACCTCTCGGAAACGGCATTCTTAGACTCTGCTCGTAACTTTCTCGGCATTTGGGATATTTGTAGCGCTTTGATTAAAGCAACTTGCTTTGGAGTTTTAATCGCCGTTATTGGTTGCAGTTGGGGGATGACGACAACCGGAGGAGCCAAAGGAGTGGGACAATCAACTACAACTGCGGTTGTTACCGCTTTGTTGATGATATTTGTGCTCAACTTCTTTCTTTCTTGGTTAATGTTTCAAGGAACCGGCAAGGGATTAGGGTAAAGGTTCTACGGGAGCATTAACTAGTACGCGATTGTGTCTCCCCGACCTAGAATATGAATAATATCTACTAAATTAAAGCAGGATTTGAGACTGTGACCAGAACCTATGCTCAATACGCAGCATCAACCGTAGAACTCAAGCCTAGTTACAATATACCCGTAGTGTTGGTTATTGCTGCCATTCCTCTGATTTTTGTACAACCGATAGCCGCAGGTGCGATCGCCCTTTTTGGCTTGTTTCTCATGTTTCAAGCAGTAACTCTGCGTTTGCAATTTACCACCACCGACTTAGATATTTACAGAGGTGAAAAATTAATTCGCCGCTTTCCTTACCAAGAATGGCAAAATTGGCGTATCTTCTGGAATGGGGTTCCTATATTGTTTTACTTTAAAGAAGTCAAAAGTATTCACTTTTTGCCAATTATATTTGACCCCAACACCCTAAAAACTTGTCTGGAAGAACGTTGTCCACGTATTTAGTTCTGAATGCTGTAAAGTCCAAAGTCAACAGTCAAAAGTCAACAGTCAACAGTCAACAGTCAACAGTCAAAAGTCAAAAGTCCATTGACCATTGACCATTGACCATTGACTCTTAACTCTTAAATCATGACTGCGATCGCAAGTCTATTGTAATATCAACAGAACTATCTATATATTGCACTATTGTTTATGAACCCTGAGGAATCTCAAACTCCAGAACCTATTAATGAGTCATTAATGGAAAAACAAGAACAAAATCCTGTAGTTGAACATCCAGAAAACTCACCTGTTGAGTTAGTGGTTGAAACTCAAACACAAAGTCAGATAACAGAAACACAAGAAAACTCAAATTTTGATTTGCCTACAGATCCGCAAGGGCAAAATCTGACTGTTGAATCAACAAAAAATTCATCCGTAGGAACCGCGTTAGAATCAGAAATAGAAGTATCAAAAGATAATTCACTTATAGAGTCAGCAGCGCAACGAGTAGCAGAATTGCAACGTACTGAACTAGCGCTTAAAGAAGAAATAGCTAACTTGCAAACTTCTTACAAAACTCTTCAAGCGCAAGTGAGTGATACCCAAATAACTATGGGAAAAGTAGTGCAAGAAGCTTTGACGCAATTAGAACAACGCAAACAAGCGCTACAAATTTCTGTAGAACAATTGGAAAGGCGTCAAGAACGCATCCGCAACGAAATGCGAACCACTTTTGCAGGTGCTTCTCAAGACTTAGCAATCCGGGTACAGGGTTTTAAAGATTATCTCACTGGTAGTTTACAGGATTTGGCATCAGCAGCAGAGCAGTTGCAATTAATGCCGACTGTTAGAGAACGAGAAAAAGTAGCTGTAAAAGAAGCTAAATCAGTAGATGTTGAGCCAGGAATGCCTCAATTTGCCCAACAACAGTTTCAAGATACCACAAAGCAAATTCGCAGGCTAATTGACCAATACCGCACCAAACCAGATTATTATGGACCGGCTTGGCAACTGCGCCGCACTTTTGAGCCGGTACATGCTGAACGAGTTTCTAACTGGTTTTTCAGCCAAGGGGGACGCGGTGCTTTGCGAACGATGAATAGCCGATTGCAAAATATTCTCATTTCCTCAGCGGTGATTTCGATATTACACAAACTGTATGGCGATCGCCTCCGGACTTTAGTATTAGCGAATACACCAGAACGTCTAGGTGATTGGCGGCGCGGCTTGCAAGACTGCCTAGGAATCGGTCGCCCAGATTTTGGACCAGACAAAGGCATGGTATTATTTGAAACAGCCGAAGCGCTAGCGCAAAAAGCCGATCGCTTGACAAAAGCAAATCAACTACCCTTAATCATAATTGACGATTCTGAGGAGCAAATTAGTTTAGGATTGTTACAATTTCCTCTTTGGTTAGCGTTTGCTCCTGACCCGAAAATGATGCGAAATTCTGATGATGACTATTAAGACTTAGGTAGAGACGTTCCAGCGGAACGTCTCTACGGGAATTAGTGGATAGTAATATTTTTTGACAACCAACCACTAACAACCAACAACCAACAACTAACAACCAACAAATATTTTTTATGGCTATTTGGTTGACTTTGTGTGGAGTGATTGTGATTGTAGCTTATCTGTTGGGTTCGTTTCCCACGGGTTACATTGCAGTCAAGCAATTGAAAGGTATTGATATTCGCTCAGTTGGTTCTGGTTCAACTGGAGCAACTAATGTGTTAAGAACTTTAGGTAAAGTACCAGGAGCGATGGTTTTACTGATTGATGCTTTGAAGGGAGTATTAGCGATCGCTCTGGCTTACTCATTATTTAACTATGCGCCTTTACAAAACTTTATCCCCCCAACGGTAGATGCGAATTTATGGCAACCGTGGATAGTAATTTTAGTTGGATTAGCGGCGATATTAGGACACAGTAAATCAATTTTTTTAGGGTTTACTGGTGGTAAGTCAGTTGCTATCAGTTTGGGTATTTTATTAGCGATGAATTGGCAGATTGGTTTGGCTACAGCGGGGGTATTTGCGGTTGTAATTGCGATATCGCGGATTGTGTCTTTGAGTTCGATTGTAGGTGCTGTAGCTGTTCCAATTTTCATGACACTTTTATATCAACCTTTACCTTACATTTTGTTTAGTGTCGCAGGTGGATTGTATGTGATTTTGCGACACCGCGCTAATATTGAACGTTTGCTTGCTGGTACTGAACCAAAAATCGGTCAAAAGGTGCAAGTAGAAGCGGAAGAAAGTTTAAATTCGGCTGGAACAACTTAAGATAAAATTATAGCATTTTTAAACGCAAAGGAACGCTGAGTAAGCGCAAAGTAACGCAGAGTTTTTAGTTTATTTAATTCGTAACGAATTTGTGCAATTTTGCACTTAGGAGGATGGATATTATGGTTAAGGTAAGCATAGAAAAAGAACTTACTTTGGAAGAATTTCTGGCGCTTCCTGAAGATGATATAAACTATGAGTTTGTTGATGGTTATGCAGTAGCGAAGGTGTCACCAAAATACTTTCATTCAACTTTGCAACTAGCTTTAGGATTCGTTATTCGTGCTTGGTGTAAAGGTAAAGGTAGAGTCGCTTCAGAATGGGCTATTTTGTTAAAGCGTCGAGGTAAAGATTGGGCACCTTTACCTGATGTGACGTATATTTCTTATGAACGATTGCCAAAAAGTTGGAGACGTAATGAAGCTTGTCCAGCAATTCCGGAATTGGTAATTGAAATTATCTCTCCAGATCAAACAATGAAGGAATTTGAAGAAAAAGCTAAGGATTATTTTGCGGCTGGAGTTTCACGAGTTTGGATTGTAGATCCGGAAGCGATAAATATTAAAGTGTTTTTCTCGGCTGACTCAAGTCAAGTTTATACAGATACTATGCCGATTGTTGATGCGCTGCTTCCTGGTTTGGAGTTAACAGTTAGACAAATTTTTGAAGAGGCAGAATTGATTTAATTTTTGGGTTATTTCGGATTTTCCTATCTCTTCCCAACATCCTCTACGATTATTACAACTCATAACCCAAAGTTAATAACACTTTATCCTCTAAATTGGCAATTGTTTCCAAACTCAGTTTACCCAGTTTTCTCTGCAATCTTGTTTTATCAATTACGCGCAATTGATAACATAAAGCTACTGAATCTTGGTTTAATCCCCCTTCATTCGTCAAAATTAACAGACAAGTTGGCAAGGATGCGCGACGTAAATTACTCGTTAAAGGAATGATAATGATAGTGGTTGAAAATTGAGAAATAATTTCATTTTGAAAAACGATTACAGGTCGAGTACCTCCTTGTTCAGAACCTTTAGTGGGGTTCAAATCTGCCAGCCAAACTTCCCCCCTCTCAATGGTCATTTCGCGTCTTCTTGTCTCAAAAGTTCTGTATATTCGTCTAATCCTTCTTCAGCTAGTTGCCTGTCTTCTTCAGCAAATTCACTGTAGATAGCAGCTATCTGATTTTTGTCTATTTGCCAACTAGCATTTCGGTTGCGAAATTTAAGGAAAGCAATAAAATCACTAAGTTGTTTGAGTTGTTCTTCGTTTAGGTTTTCTATTTCTTGTCTAACCAACTCTTTTAGAGGCAGCATTTTAGGATATCCAAAGTCATCACTTCTTTCATTTATGATAAGCGATCGCGCTCCTATAATCTAGTAGATGCGATATTGTTTTTTCGTTCTGCATATACGTAAAAATTCCCAAGTATTTCTCTGATAACTACATACTGCAAAGTCTAAATTTCGGGAAAAAAGCCATATTAAGCATTAATCACTAATTGGCTGAGACGTTTAAGTATTCTGAAAACGTCATATAAATCATTTCCAGGGTTGCGAATTGCAAACAACTTTGATGTCGCATACTGTACAATTTCACCTTTAACTAATTTGATGAAAATGAAACTTCCACCTGTCGTAATCATACCAAAACAAGGTTTTTCCGGATGAGGATTTGCTAACATATAAGCGAGAATTTGCGCTAATCCTTCTTCAATAGAGTAAGATGCTCTTTTTGATTCAATCACCATGACCCAAAATTGGTCTTTTAAAATTAAGGTGTCAATTCTACCTTTGATAATTACACCGTCATCTTCAGTGACAATATCAACAGATTCCTCTGATTTGACATAAAAAGGATTTAAGTAGAAGTCGGCAATAAACAAAATGGGGTCAAGTACCGCCATTCTGACGATATCTTCAAGCATTGGTGGGTAATTAAGAAGATTGATAAAACCTGCTTTTACTTTGTCTAAAAGCTGTTTATCTAAATCAGTTATTTCCGGCAGATTATCTTGCCACTCGCGGAAGAATTGGTCATTTTCAACTAGCTGAATACCAAATCTATCGATTAAATAGCGTAAGTTTATATCTTTTGCTTGGATTGTTTGCGTCATAGTATTAAGTGTGAACGATATTATTATTTTAGGAACAGGCGATCGCTTGGGCATTGTCACTACTACAGCCGATGCTAAAGCTGTCAGAGCAGCAAGCGCTCAAGGTGTGGATTTTAATGTTTACATACATTCACCTTGTCCTTTAACAGGTAATTAATTATGCAAGTAAGTATTGCTCCTCATCTACAAAGCACCTATCATTTGATTAAGTCTGCCTTTCCGAATGGGATAGAATCACAAGTTTATTTGCCGCTTTTGGCACTACTTTATGATGAAATGTCGGATCGCAATTTAGCAGAAGTTGTGGCTTGTTACACTGGTAAAGATTATGGCGTTGTGTTGAATGATGTGTATCGGGTGAAGTCAACTGATATAGCGAGTGCTGAAGCAATTACCAAGATTAAACAGCGTCTGTTAGCTTGTGGTTACGAAGACTGGCTTGAGAAAGGGTGAAGAGGAGTGCGATCGCGTTTTATGTTGAGAATGCGATCGCACAATAAATTTTTATAATTTCAGCGTATCAGGGTCTACCTCCACAGTACTAGAACACCGATTCAGTAATTGGGAAACAAGATAAAAATCTACTTAGTAGCGAGGGTGGATTGGGATAAAAAACAGAGCAAAAACTTGCCAGATAATGACTATAGCTCCCTAGCTGGGATTGGTGAGATTTAATAAGCTCGAAAGAAAAGGTGTACCCTACTTCAGGTATATTTGGTGTGACACAAGTGCATCAACAGACCGAGGGTTTACGTATGCGTCCAGTACAATGGTGGCTAATAAACTTTGCATAAAAATGTAGCAAAAATTAACATAGATACCGAAGAAGACTCTTTTCTATTGGTATTCGTCCCTTGTAGACTAAAATCCATATTCCATTTATTTAATAGCTATGTTTTAATAGCTTAAAAAAGTGAAAGCCATACTAAGCCCTTACTTTGACGCTCCTGGACCTGCAAAATTCCTCCTAAGAGGGCGCTTCGTTGAACACCCAGATGTCGCACAAAGGGGTAATCAGATTCGTGTGGGGCTAGAGATGGCAGGATGTGAAATAGTGTTTGCATCATCGCAACCAGAGCTTCGCAAATTAATTATTGCGGTGCATGACACTGCCTATGTTGAGTATCTTGAAAGCGCTTGGTCAAACTGGTCAAAAATGCCGGATGCCAGTACCGAAATATTTCCAAACATTTTCCCAAACCGCCATATATCCAAGTTTAACGAAAACCCAGTTGCTCTGGCGGGTTGGTACATCGCTGATTGTGCAGCACCAATTGGAGAATATACTTGGCGAAATGCACTTCATAGTGTATCTGCGGTCATTCAAGGAGCGTCTTGTTTACGGGCGGGAGAGTTTGCTATCTATGCTTTGTGTAGACCAAGTGGGCATCATGCTTGTCAGGATAGGGCAATGGGTATGTGCTTCTTGAATAACGCCGCGATCGCTGCCCAAGAACTTCACCAGCAGTTTACCAAGGTTGCAATTCTCGATATCGACATGCATCACGGTAACGGTACACAGCAGATTTTTTATCAGCATGGTGACGTTTTGACAATCTCAATCCACGGTAATCCGGCAAACTTTTATCCCTTCTATACGGGCTTTGAAAACGAACGTGGTTCAGGCGAAGGCGAAGAATGTAACTTGAATATTCCACTGCCTCCAGGAACCAATGAAGCCTCTTATATACAAGCCTTAGAGAAAGCTATAAACGTGATATCGTCGTTCAAGGCAGAAGCCTTGGTTGTGGCAACTGGTTTCGACACATTTAAATCTGACCCGCTGGGTTGTTTTGCTCTTGAGTCTACGTCCTACAATGAAATCGGAAGAAAGATTAAGTCACTTGATCTGCCGACTCTATTTGTGCAAGAGGGTGGGTACTTCGTTGAAGCTCTAAGTGAAAATGTTAGGCAACTCGTCACAGGTTTTGAGAGTGCTTAAATTTAATGTTCTGTAAGACTAAACGAGGCTAAGTAAGTCGGCGGGAAAATTTGTAAGTATGTAACAAAAATTTAACTTGAGGAATTAAAGTTATTTTTCATAAAGTATATTATCTGAGAATAACTAGAAGTCAGTAGCTTCTAAGCATCTCTGACAAGGGGGATTTCTGGCTAACAATGCAAGTTTCTGACTTGCTCAATAAGAAATCGCGATCGCCTAACTCCAACAACTAAACTGCACCCGAACTCGCTACAATAGGAATTTGCAGTATTCTGCATTCTATAGATGAAGTTACCTATTGTTGCAATTATCGGACGCCCGAATGTGGGCAAATCCACTCTGGTCAATCGTTTGGCTGGACAACAGTCAGCGATTGTTCACGATGAACCAGGAGTGACACGCGATCGCACTTATCTACCAGCTTACTGGGGCGACCGCGAATATCTCGTAGTCGATACTGGTGGTTTAGTATTTAACGATCAAACGGAATTTTTACCACTAATTCTCCAACAAGCAACTTTGGCACTCTCAGAAGCAAGTGCCGCGATCTTTGTTGTTGATGGTCAAGGTGGATTAACATCGGCTGATGAGGAAATTGCTGAATGGTTACGTCACCAACCTGTACCCGTTTTGGTTGCTGTAAATAAATGTGAATCCCCAGATCAAGGTCTAGTTCAAGCTTCGGAATTTTGGCAATTAGGATTAGGTGAACCCTTCGCGGTATCTGGTATTCATGGTAACGGTACAGGTGAATTACTTGACGAGTTAATTAACCACCTACCAATTGTCGAAAATATACCGCTCAATAATGAAATAAATGTAGCAATTATCGGTCGTCCAAATGTCGGTAAATCAAGCTTATTAAATGCTTTCGTCGGCGAAGAAAGAGCGATCGTTAGTCCGATTTCTGGCACAACTCGCGATGCAATTGATACCGTCGTGGAACGAGATGGACAAACCTACCGCTTAATTGACACTGCGGGAATTAGAAAAAAGAAACACATTGAATACGGTACAGAATTCTTTAGCATCAACCGCGCATTTAAAGCGATTCGCCGCGCCGATGTGGTTTTATTAGTAATAGATGCCGTAGATGGTGTCACCGAGCAAGACCAAAAATTAGCTGGACGAATTATTGAAGAAGGTCGAGCTTGTATTGTTGTCGTTAATAAATGGGATCTTGTTGAAAAAGACTCTTACACCATCTACGATTACGAAAAAGTTCTACAACAAAACCTGCATTTTACCGATTGGGCAGAAACCATTTTTGTCAGTGCGGTAACAGGACAACGGGTTGAAAAGATTTTAGAATTGGTGAATACCGCAGCCGAATCGCATAAACGTCGCGTCAGCACATCGGTAATTAACGAAGTCTTGGAAGAAGCAGTTAGCCGGCATTCCCCCCCAGCTTCACGCGGCGGACGCCAAGGTAAGATTTATTATGGCACGCAAGTAACCAGCCGACCACCAACAATAGCGCTGTTTGTCAACGAAGCAAAACGCTTTAACGAAAACTATCGGCGTTACATTGAGGGACAATTCCGGAAACAATTAGGATTTAAAGGCACACCGATTCGTTTATTGTGGCGGAGTAAGAAAGTGCGTGACATGGAAAGTGGTAGTGTCAATCGGGCAACTCGCGTAAAATGAAGATGTAGAGACGCGACCGGTCGCGTCTGTTATAAATTGTGGAGTATTTTAAGAAAGCAACTCCTAACTCTGTACAGACGCGAGGAACATCGCGTCTCTAGTACCTAACTTTATAATGGATTTACTGCGATCGCTTCCACTTGGTCTTTACCTCGAACAACCGATAACTTGGCTGCATAAACTCGATCCCCGTGTCAAGTTTTTCTGGTTGATGAGTTTTTTAACTACCTATATATACTCTAGAAACGAGTGGCGGGTATCACTGGTATTAATTTTAATTCTCGCTACCCTCATAGCCAAAATTCCTGTGCGAGTATGGCAACAGCAAATGGGTTGGCTGTTAACAGTCTGCTTTCTTGTACTTTTAATTGCCGCTATCAGTCCCGATGGATTGGGTGTAAATTATCAACCCCGTCTTCCCACATCTGAAAGTTCACAATTAAACAAAGCGAACTCTGGACTTGCACAAAGCTCAAAAAAACAAGTTAAGAATCACAAAGAGTATACTTACGTACCTTTTGAAGCCGGAGCAGTCAAAGTAACTCGTCACTCTTTAGATTTGGCAATCAGCTTAAGTACGATGTTGTTTATTTTAATTTACAGCACCAACTTGTATCTGCTGACAACCGCACCTGAAGAAATTACTGCTGCTATAGAAAACTTAATGCAACCGCTACGACGGTTGAAAGTACCTGTCACCGAATTGACTTTAACTTTAACTTTGTCGTTGCGGTTTATTCCCCTAGTTTTAGAAGAAGTGCAAAATTTAATTCGCTCTGTGATGACAAGAGCAATAAATTGGAAAAAGCTAGGATTGAAAGGAAGCGTTAAAGTTTGGCTGTTGGTAGCAGAAAGACTGTTAGAAAATTTGCTATTACGTGCAGAACAAATGGCTAGCGCAATGATGGTGCGGGGCTTTACTAGTCCTAGCGAACATCGCGTACAATGGCACGAATTACGGTTTCAAACTCGTGATTGGGTAGCGATCGCAACCTTAGTTTTATTTTGGGGAGTGCGGCTAGCTATAGGAAGTGAAGTTTCATAAATGGTACGATCAAGCCTTGATATTGGCGATCGCTCCCTTTAGAAAATTGAAGTTTCAGATAGATTTTTGGCAATTTTGCACCCGCAAGGGACAGCAATTATGGCAGCATGGTTATAGGGTAGGGACTGTTATGTGCCTTGAAAAGAATAGCAATTGAGTGTAGCCATAACAATTGTTGTGCCTGAAACGTACCACAGTGTTGCAAGGCGATCGCTACTTTTATTCTCCAAAAGCTCATAATTAAACTACATCAATGTCTTAATAAACGCGAATCGACATCAAAAGTTGGTTGTATGCTCGCATTTTGAGCAAATATTGTGTCCAGATAAAGCTATTATCGTCTGGATGTTTGTATTTCATGGCGAGAAGATATATGTACTTGTACCTTCATTATTAAATGAACTCAGAAAACTCAGAAACTTACATAAATCATCCAACTTGGGGTTTGCTCTACAGAATCTGTATGGTTGATGAAAACCAAGAGATGTTTACTACACTGTACGCCCAACGCTTATTTTTTTTGGTGGGAACAGATGCTAAAGGAATCAAATTTCAGTCTATAGGACGTACCGAAGCTCGAATGATGCTGGAAAATCGTTTACGAACCCTGCGGCGAGCTGGACACTCTCAGGAGTACGATCAGCTTCAGGGTGTTTTTCAACGCACTTTCCAATGAATAGTTCGATTGACGAACGTATTACCACAATTCGCTCCTCACTTCCTGATTCAGTTCGGTTGATTGCTGTCACCAAGCAAGTTTCTACCGAGGTAATGCGTTCTGCCTATGCCGCAGGTGTACGGGATTTTGCTGAGAGTCGTATTCAAGAAGCTACCAGCAAACAAGTTGAATTACAAGACTTAACAGGTATCACCTGGCACTTTATTGGACATTTGCAAAGCAATAAAGCTAAAAAAGCGGTTTCCCAATTCACCTGGATTCACTCTGTAGATAATTTACAACTCGCGCAGCGCCTAAATCAATTGGCGCAAGAGTTAGGGGTGAGTCCCCAAGTTTGTCTACAGGTGAAAATTCTTCTTGACCCCAACAAATCGGGTTGGAGTGCGCCACAATTATTAGCTGACTTACCAATGCTCAATGAATGCAAAAATTTGGGAATTCAGGGTTTGATGACAATCCCTCCTGGTGGATTGGATGATCCAGAAATATTATCTGTATTTAATCGTACCCGCGAACTAGCGGAAGAAATACAAAGACAAAACTGGTCAAATATAAAAATGCAGCATCTTTCGATGGGGATGTCTGGCGACTATTACCTGGCAGTGCAGGCTGGTGCAACAATGGTAAGATTGGGAACGATCTTATTTGGCGATCGCTAATAGTAAAATATTCACATCGCCAACGATTTGGGGCAGCATTACCTCTAAATACAGAATAGTTTTTTAACCAGGTGGTTTGTGTAGGTAACAAAAGATATATTATGAACAAAAGCAAAGAAAAATTAAAATATGGATAATAAAAAGTTTTTTTTTGGACACCTATTAGTATATAATTTTGAGTCATTATTCCACAAAGGCAAGGTCAACTGAAGGCTCAAGTATGAAGGAGAAAATACCTCATCCATAAACGGATGCGGCTTGAACTAAAAAAAATTTTTACATTGGCGTGCACCTGGGACAAGAATCGTACCAAATGACACATTCGTCACCCATCCTTTATACTTGAAGTCATGACCAGAGCCTGTAATAGATGCTACAAAGAGCGATAATATTGCATATCTGTCAGTTCTTTGTAGGAATGAAAGTTGAGTGAATCAACTTTTCTCACATCACTAAACATGGTTAATTCTTGGAGCGTAAACAATGAACAATATATTTTCTAAGCTCAGAGACTTCGTTGGTCTGAATGAACAAGTCGAATACGAGTACTACGAAGAAGAACCAGATACACAAAACTACCAAAATACATATCAAGAACAAAACGTCACGACCGCAGCACCACAAGAGCAAAGCCAACAAAATCGACGTTGGCGCGAACCCATGTCTACAATGGAAACTGATGTAACAACAGGTTCAAAGCCTATGAGTAATGTTATTGGGATGCCAGGAGCAATAAATGGGATTTCTGAAGTATTGGTGTTAGAACCACGCACCTTTGAGGAAATGCCCCAGGCAATTCAAGCATTGCGGGAACGGAAGTCCATAGTGTTAAATTTGACAATCATGGACCCCGATCAAGCACAACGCGCAGTAGATTTTGTCGCAGGTGGAACTTACGCACTTGATGGACATCAAGAGCGCATCGGTGAAAGTATATTTTTGTTTACGCCAAGCTGTGTACAAGTTAGCACTCATGGTGGCGTACTTCACGAAGTACCCCAACCACCAGTTCGTCCCGCACGTCCTACAGGTGCAACTCCCGCTTGGGGAAATCAAGCCAATCGGATGGCACAATAAGATTAGTCCAAAGTCAAGAGGAGCCAGTTGCGTGGAAAGGCTGTGCCACGCCAGTCGCCACAACGGGGCGTATCCCCCTTCGGGTTCGCCACTTCGACGGGACGGAAACCGACGCCGCCGAGTGGACTCACCGCAAGGCGCTGGCTCGACTTGAACAATCTGGCGTTCAAAAGTTCAGAATATATAGTTTTTGACTCTTGACTTTTGACTAATGACTCTTGACTATTAACGAATGACTATTAAATTTGGCTTAATTGGTGGTGGGGTAATGGGAGAAGCGCTGTTATCCCGCCTTATTGTTAGAGGTATTTACCAAGCATCAGAAGTTATAGTAAGTGAACCCCAACCTTCACGTCAGAGCTATTTAGAGCAAAAATATGCTCTTGAGGTAACACCAGATAATCGCTTGGTTTTCACTTCGGCAACAGAAGTTGTATTTTTAGCAGTGAAACCGCAGGTATTCAGCGCGATCGCTCAAGAATTAGCAGATGTCATCGGTACAAATTCCTCACTGTTGGTAATTTCTATCTTGGCAGGTGTACCCCTGGTTCAGCTAGAAGCCGGATTTCCCCAGTTACCAGTAATTAGGGCAATGCCAAATACCCCAGCAACTGTCGGAGCCGGAATTACCGCAATTTGTTTAGGTGCATATACACGTGTCGAACATTATAAAAAAGCACAAGAACTGTTTGCCGCAGTCGGGGAAGTTGTCGAAGTTCCCGAAAATTTGCTCGATGCAGTAACAGGACTTTCCGGTAGTGGTCCGGGTTATGTAGCTTTGATGGTGGAAGCATTGGCAGATGGTGGAGTAGCCGCAGGTTTACCCAGAGCGATCGCCTATCAGTTAGCTCTCTCTACCGTATTGGGAACCGCAACACTGTTGCATGAAACCAAATTACACCCAGCAGAACTCAAAGACCGCGTTACCAGTCCTGGTGGCACAACAATTGCTGGTATTGCTCAACTAGAAAAAGCTGGTTTTCGTTCAGCTTTAATTGAAGCTGTCATTGCTGCTACAGCGCGATCGCAAGAATTGGGGAAATAGTCAACAGTCAAAAAGTCCAGAGTCAAAACAGGAAATATTAACTATTGACCATTGACCATTGACGATTGACTCTTGACTATTGACTTTTAACTAATGACAAAGTTGACAAAATAGCCGTTAATATAGTAAACAGACTGGTTGCAAATGTCCCATACGTGAATTATCCTGCGCTGTCTCCAGAACTTGACCCTCGTAAGATATTTCCCTTTGAGTTGGATCAATTTCAGAAGGATGCGATCGCCTCGCTGAATGCTGAAAGCTCCGTTGTTGTCTGTGCGCCCACCGGCAGCGGCAAAACTTTAATCGGGGAATACGCTATTTATCGCGCTTTATCGCGGGGTAAACGTGTATTTTACACGACACCTCTAAAAGCGCTCTCAAATCAAAAGTTACGTGATTTTCGCTCAAAATTCGGTTCCGATCTCGTAGGATTGTTAACTGGCGATACCTCTGTCAACAGAGACGCGCCAATTGTAGTCATGACTACAGAAATTTTCCGAAATATGCTCTATGGCACACCCATCGGGCAAGTCGGCACCTCATTAGTAGACGTTGAGGTGGTGGTGCTGGATGAGTGCCACTATATGAACGACCGTCAACGAGGCACAGTTTGGGAAGAATCGATTATTTATTGCCCCCGTGAAGTTCAACTTGTAGCCCTTTCCGCCACAGTTGCTAATAGTGACCAACTCACCGACTGGCTAAATCAAGTTCACGGTCCAACCGACCTCATTTACTCTGATTTTCGTCCAGTCCCCTTGGAATTTAACTTTGGCAATCCTAAGGGGCTGTTTCCCTTGTTGAACGAAAGCAATACTAAAATAAACCCCCGCTTGGTTAAGAGGGGAAAAAGCAGACCGCAAGACAGAGGTAGAAGTGGTAGACCAGAAGCTCCCAGCATAGATTACACCCTAAGCCAGCTACAGCAAAGGGATATGCTACCAGCAATTTACTTTATCTTCAGCCGTCGTGGATGTGATAAAGCTGTGGCTGAGGTGGGTGATTTGTGGCTGGTGAATAATGACGAGTCACAGGTGTTGCGGCGGCAAATTGACGATTTTTTAACTCGCAATCCTGAAGCCGGACGTTCTGGACAAATAGCCCCTTTATACAGGGGAATTGCCGCACACCATGCGGGAATTTTACCAGCATGGAAAGCCTTGGTAGAAGAACTTTTTCAGCAAGGACTGATTAAAGTCGTCTTTGCTACTGAGACATTGGCGGCAGGAATTAACATGCCGGCTCGAACAACTGTGATTTCCACCCTTTCTAAGCGTACCGACAGCGGACACCGTTTGTTAAACGCTTCCGAATTTCTGCAAATGGCGGGAAGAGCGGGACGCCGGGGGATGGACAAACAAGGTTACGTGGTGACGTTGCAAACTCCCTTTGAAGGAGCCAAAGAAGCGGCGTATCTGGCAACATCTAAACCTGATCCTTTGGTGAGCCAATTTACACCAAGTTACGGCATGGTACTGAATTTACTGCAAACTCACACCTTAGAACAAGCTAAGGAACTAATTGAGCGCAGTTTTGGGCAGTACATGGCGACGTTACATTTAAGACCAGATTATCAGGAGATTGCGGTACTACAAGCAGAATTGGCGCAACTTCAGGCGCAAATAGCTGCAATAGATGAAAAGGAAATTGCTGTTTATGAGAAATTGCGCCAACGGCTAAAAGTAGAACGGCAAATTTTGAAAACCCTGCAAGAACAAGCTCAGTCAGATCGGCAAGAAGAATTGGGCATGATGTTGAGCTTTGCAGTGTCGGGGACGCTTTTAGGTTTGAAGGGGAAGAATATTCCCGTATCGACACCTGTAACAGCCGTGTTGGTGGGGAAAACCCCCGGCTCTGGTCAAGCGCCTTACTTGGTATGTTTGGGGCAAGATAACCGCTGGTATGTGGCAACGACTGGGGATGTTGTGGATTTGTATGCGGAACTACCGCGAGTTGAAGTTGAGGCTGATTTGTTACCACCGCCGGAAATGCCTTTAAAACCAGGACCATCACGCAGGGGTAATGAAAAAACAGCAGCGATCGCTTCCACAATTCCCGATCCGAGCGAATTTGTCCAACAACCACAAGAGGTAGCCGAACAACTTAGCCGTGTTAGTGCTGTGCAAGAGCAAATAGAAGTTCATCCTTTGCATCAAGCCGGCAATCTCCCAGCAATTTTTAAACGTAAAGCCCGATGCGTCGAACTCGAAGCCGAAATTCAACTGATGCAGGAACAAGTTGAGCAACAATCCCAACGTCATTGGGAAGAATTTGTCAACTTAATTGAAATTTTGCAGCACTTTAACGCATTGGTTAACTTAGTCCCAACTCAATTAGGGCAAATCGCCGCTGCAATGCGCGGAGAAAATGAATTGTGGCTGGGTTTGGCACTCGCTAGTGGGGAATTGGATAATTTAGATCCGCACCATTTAGCAGCAGCTGCTGCGGCTTTGGTAACAGAAACTCCGCGTCCAGATAGTAAGGTACACTTCGAGTTAAGTAATGAAATAGTAGAAGCACTAGGAAAATTGCGGGGAATTCGCCGCCAAATGTTTCAATTACAACGCCGGTATAGCGTAGCGCTGCCTATGTGGTTGGAATTTGAGTTAATTGCCATAATCGAACAATGGGCGCTGGGTATGCCGTGGACAGAACTGTGCGAACATACCACTTTAGATGAAGGTGATGTAGTCAGGTTGCTGCGCCGCACTTTAGATTTATTATCACAGATACCCCATGTCCCCTATTTGCCGGAATCCTTGCGCCGCAATGCTTCTCGCGCAATGCAGTTGATTGACAGGTTCCCAGTTAATGAGGAAGTTGAATAATGGGGAGTTGGGAGTTGGGAGTTAGCAGTGGGGAATGGATAATAATTCTTTTTCTAGTCCCCAGTCCCCAGTC
>CASBQA010000056.1 GCA_949127635.1 Nostocales cyanobacterium PMM_0069
AGAATTTCTAACTAGACTGGCGCGAACTAACGAGGGTTCGCCCGTTCTCGCATCCTACACGCCAAAAACAACTGCTGCCCGTTATCTACAGTACCACTACACCGCCGCTAACCGCAATCCTGTTGGTAAGAAACTTCTTCTTGACAATCCTGATGATGGCAGCGCTTACAGCCGCGTTCACGTCCGCTACCATCCTATTTTTCGCAACATAGTTGAAAAATATGGTTACTACGATATGTTTTTGATCGATCCCGAAGGAACCGTTGTCTACACGGTTTTTAAAGAAACCGATTTTACCACAAACTTTACCAACGGTCCCTACAAGGAGAGTAACCTAGCAGAAGCGATCGCCGCTGCACGACAAGCAAAGGGAACTGGGTATGTGAAAATAGTAGATTTTAAGCCCTACAGCCCTTCCTACAATGCTCCTGCGGCTTTTATCGCGTCCCCAATTTTTAACGGCTCCGAATTCATTGGTGTTTTGGCGTTCCAACTTCCCGTTGACAAAATTAACAATGTGATGACTGGCAACAAAAATTGGAAACAAAATGGTCTGGGCGATTCAGGAGAAACTTATCTGGTGGGACCGGATTATCTAATGCGCTCTGCGTCTCGTTTCCAGATTGAAGACCCAAAAGGTCATATAAAAACTCTAACCTCTATCGGTACTGATGAAAAGACCGTCAAGAAAATCAAAGAGTTCAATACTACAATTCTCCTACAGGAAGTGCAAACAAAAGCAGTGAAGGAAGCGTTGTTTGGGAAACAGGGAACGCAGGTGATCAACGATTATCGTGATATTCCAGTTTTGAGTTCTTATGCTCCACTAGATATTAATGGCTTGAGGTGGGTTATCTTGGCAGAGATGGATGTTTCTGAAGCTTATGCTCCAATTCACTCGTTTGAAAAAACAGTTTTGATTGGGGCTACTGTAATTATCGCGGTAATCACCCTGGTTGCTATGTGGCTGACCGCAATTTTTGTCAAACCCATCAATACTTTAATCAAAAGCGCTCGCAAGGTGGGAGCCGGGGAAATTGATGCGGTTGTGAAATCGGGTTCGCAAGATGAATTTGGGGATTTAGCTAAGTCATTTAACCAAACCATAGACAGTCTTCGCGCCGAAACTCAACTAATCGAACGGGAAAATCGCGAAAATGAAGCATTAGTCTTAAATATATTTAGTCCCGCGATCGCCAAACGCCTCAAACAGGGCGATAAAGAAATTGCCGATCATATTTCTAATGTCTCGGTCTTGTTTTCCGACCTCGACCAATTCACCAAGCTAACGAAATCAATGTCCCCTCAAGAGGTTGTTAGCCTGCTGAATGAGTTGGTAACAGCCTTCGATGAAATGACAGATAAATACGGTTTGGAGAAGATTAAAACTATTGGTGACGGTTACATGGCTGTATGTGGGCTGAGTGTGCCGCGTCTGGATCATGACAAACGCACGGTAGATTTTGCTTTAGAAATGCTGGCATTTCTCCGCCGATTTAATTATGAAAAAGGCTTGCATTTAGAGATGGAAATCGGCATCAATTCCGGAGATGTGGTTGCAGGTGTGATTGGCAAAAATAAATTGCTCTACGACGTTTGGGGCGATACTGTAAATATTGCCAATAAGTTGAAGTCGGCTTGTACACCAGGAGCAATCTTTGTGTCTCAAAACGTCTGCGATCGCCTGCACGATCTCTACGATTTTGAGCAGATTGGTGAAATTCAACAACCTGGAAAAGAAAAGCTAGTGGCTTGGCAACTCAAAAGTTCTCACCTGACAGTAAGTGTTCGAGAGGAAGAAGTTTATGAGTAATTTAAGCTTTTCAAAGGACTGGCATATTTGGGCGTTAATTGTCGGATTAGGGTTCCCACTCCTGGTAGTTTTACTAGGAGAGGTTATTTATCATCTACAAAGGCGCGGTAGACCGATGGCGGCTACCCTGCGGGTTGTAAAAAACCTCGTCCTGCCCGTCTTAATCCTGATGCTTTTAATCAGGAATGTCTGGAAGCTTGACGTTCACGGAAATTTTGCCAAGGTCGTCGAAACGCTGTTTTGGATATCTGTGATCTATGCCTCTTTCTCGCTGTTTAATGTGATTTTGTTTGAAAAAGCGGAGGCAAATACATGGCGGGCAAGGATGCCGAAACTGTTGATCGACCTTGCCAGGTTGTTTTTGGTGCTTGTGGGCAGTGCGATCGTGTTGGCGGCGGTGTGGGGTGCAGATTTGGCGGGTCTTGCTACCGGATTAGGTGTTAGCTCGATTGTGATCGGTTTGGCGCTTCAGGATACATTGGGTAGCATCATGTCTGGGATTGCGCTGCTTCTGGAACGCCCTTTCAGCGTGGGTGATTGGTTGCGCGTTGGCAATAGCGAAGGCGAAGATAAGGCGATCGAAGGGCAAGTAATTGATATTAACTGGCGATCGGTTCGCCTGCTAAATCTCCAACGCCAGGTGATTATCGTTCCCCATCAGTTCATTGGTAAAGGAATAATCCATAATTACAGCCAACCACAACGCATTTATAACCAACGCCTCAAAATTGGCTTCTCCTACGATAGCCCCCCTAACCTCGTCAAGCAGGTACTAACAAGTACAGCTCTGGCTACACAGGGAGTATTAGCCGAACCCGAACCAGAGGGCAAAACGACATCCTATGATGAGACGGCAATTATTTATGAGGTGGAGTTTTTTATCGAAAACTTTGAGGATGTGGAGCAGATACTTGATAGATTTATGACGCGAATCTGGTACGCAGCCCAGCGAAACAATCTGACGCTATATCGCTACCGATACGAGTATGCTGTGGAAACTGCTGATAAGGCAGATAGCGCTTCGAGTAAATTAGCCCAAAGCCTGCACTCAATTCCCGGATTTATGCCTTTAGCTCGTGAGCATAAAAATTTGGATGACTTAGCGAAGGGAACTATTGTACAGCAGTTCGGTGCTGGGGAGAAAGTCATCCGCCAGGGCGAGCCTGGTAATGCTTTGTATATTATCATTGCAGGTCAGGTTTTAGTCACCGTCACCAACGAGTTTGGCATGGAGTTGGAGGTAATGACTATTTTGCGTGGTGAGTTTTTTGGCGAGATGGCATTATTTACTGGGGAACCGAGTCCGGTATCAATTGCCGCAGTTGAGGATTTGCAAGTTCTTGTTATCTACTCAGATGCTGTAAATACGATGATTGAACGCCAACCAAGTTTGGGACGTGAGATCGGTCAAATTATAGAAGCGCGAAGTAAAGCGGTAAGTATGGCTCAACAAGCAGATGTTTCGTCCAATGTTTAGGTTGAATTGCCTATTAGGAATTGGAAGTAAATTACAGCAAATTTCAGAGGAGGTACATGCGTAAAAACCAAAACCCTGTAGAGACGTAGCAATGCTACGTCTCTACGTGTATTTAATCACAACGCAATCTGCTGTAATATCAAATAAAGGAAGAGAAACAAAGGAGAATCCCAAAAAAATATAAGTTTCAAAAACATTTAAATATGCGTAACATCGAAAGTATTGTTCGATCAACTAATAAATAA
>CASBQA010000057.1 GCA_949127635.1 Nostocales cyanobacterium PMM_0069
ATGCTGTTTTAGACTGAGATATACATCGCGAGAATAGCCCACAAATTGCAGTACTTTTTCTCGATCAAAAATTGCATAGACTCCGATCTTACTTTGAAATTGTTCAGGTAATTGACCGTTCTCGTCAATGTAAGCAATATATTCGAGAGTTGCTAAAGAAGAAATATTTGTTTGGGTTGTCATAAATTAAAATTAAAAATTGCTAATTGTGAGGTGGTCACTAGTAAAGACGTAGGAGTGCTACGTCTCTACAAATTTCTATTCCCTATTGCCTTTTTTTCATGTAAATTGCACAAAGGCGACTTGGTTTGAATATTTTGGCATTAAACATGAAGTTTGGCGGGACGTTAATAATTATGTAGTCGCTATTATCATGATATTTTTCAAATTCGGCTGGCATTCCTTTGGGAGTAGTGAAGCTATAAGGAACTGGTTGAAAAAGCAATTCTGTAAACTCCACTTTTTCACAGTTCAGTTGTTGACAAACTTGTTTGAGAAAAGCTTCATTAGTCAACAAGTTGAAAAGGCTTTCTTTAGCTTGTGGTTCGAGAGTGAAACTGCTATCAAAGTTTTGGACGATTTTAAAAGGCATTTTTCTTACAGATATATATTAGCGCTAATGGCGATCGCTTCTTTAAAAGTTGGGCGCACGGAAACCGTGACGCACCCACTTTTCGCTTCTTTAAAATAGCGTATTGGATTATGTGACTTCTGTCAGCCACTAAATAAATAGATGAAATTAAACGTAAAATACTGTCCTCATTCCTACGTCGTAGAGACGTTCCGCCGGAACGTCTAGGGTTTAGGGGAACGCATAATTAATTTATGCAAGATGTCTATTGTCAGTAACAAACCTGACATGATATAAGAGAATTAAAAAAAAGTGCCAGTGTCTCTGGTCTAGACGCTGGCACTCGATGAGAACCGAGATTCTACATAACTTGCAAAAGTTGTTTAATTTTGCTCTCTTGTCGGGGCTTCAATTTCTCTGGAAAATTCAACTCAATACTAATCTTGCCATTTGCCTGTTCTTCTACTGAGGAAATTTCGGCAACAAGTTTGCTTTGGTTTCCCTGTTCGTAATTCAAGAGTAAACCAACAAGCGGTTTGACAGTCCGCATCCTGTGCAAGTCTTGTTGTCCAAGGATTTTGTTAGAAGATAAGGCTTTTTTGCTTTGTAATTCTAGCCGTAAACCTGTTACCCCTAGTTCTGTTGCTACTCCTTCAAATAACTGACCATCCCAGTAAAGTTGACCGATCGCCTGTACCTGCTTGCGTACCTTCTTGCGTCTAGATGGTTGGAGGTCACGCAAAGAGCGAGTCAAAGTGGTAGCGAGGAAGCCAAGAGAAGCGACTGGCTGGTCTATATCCTGCCGCTTTTGAGAATACCATTCTCGCACGTCAGAATATAAAACTATAGTTAAAGCATCTAGCTGGGCGCGATTGGGATCGATAAAATCAATTGCCAAAAGCGTTTTTGTGTCATTAACTAAAGTCAAACCAATAACTCGCGCTGTCAGGTTAGCACGAACAGCAAAATCTCCCATTACTTCAATTTGGACTTCATCTGGTAAATTGGGCCAAGATTCCAAAGAAATCAATGCCCCAGTTTCTGAGATATTCACCGTTTCACCCCTGATGGTTAAACCGTTACTATAAATCTCCACGCGTAGGTGTCGTTCTAAGCGGTGTGCTGTACGGATTTGCGGTTGTTCAAGACCAACTAATAAAGCCGCTGACAGCAAAATTAAGTTAAAGCCAGACCACAAAGTATTCACAAATACCGCTTGAGAATCCTCTGGACGTAGCAACAACCAATAAGGAACTGCAAGCAAAGAAGAGACAACAAATCCTGTAACTATTAACAGACTGCGCGTTGATTTCCAATCAAAAGTACGTTTGCTAATATTTGATCCTTTGTCGGTAACATTAAACGAACCGAGTTTAGGGTTTAACAGCGCCAACATCGTCACCCATCCAGTCTGGAAAGCCATTGCAAATTCAAAAATTTCGTTCCAGAAAGAAAAGCGGACGTATTTGTAGATGATGTGGTTAGTAAAAAGCGAGAGGAGAATATGCGGTATAGCGTAAGCCAGAGTTTCATAACCTAAACCCCGGACAGAGTTAACGCCAAATAATAAAAACAGAGTGGGAGCGATCGCATATACTAATCGCGGATATCCATACAAAAAGTGCGATGTTGCACTAAAATAACAAATCCGCTGGGGAATCGTTAACTTTAACTTGAGGTTAAACAACGGATTTTCCAGTCGCAAAATTTGCGCCATTCCCCTAGCCCAGCGCACTTGTTGACCGACATAGGAAGAAAATGTATCTGGTGCTAAACCCGCCACCATAATTTTGTCGTAATATACCGACTTGTAACCCAGCGAATGCAACCGCAGTGCAGTGTGACAATCTTCAGTAACCGTTTCTACAGCAATTCCCCCAACTTCTAAAGCGTGTTCCTTACGGATCACAGCAGCAGAACCGCAAAAAAATGCAGCATTCCAAAAATCATTACCCTTTTGCAGCACCTTGTAGAATAGTTCATTACCCACCGGAATTTTACCGCCTGTGAGCAAATTACGCTCGAAGGGGTCAGGGTTATAGAACCAGTGCGGAGTTTGGACAAACGACACTTTCGGATCGAAGAAAAAGCCTACGGTATGCAAAAGAAACTGGCGCGATGGAATGTGATCGCAGTCCAAAATCATGACTAAATCGCCGTCAGTTTTCCCAAAAGCGGTGTTGATATTTCCAGCTTTAGCGTGGTCGTTATTGTCCCGCGTCATGTGTATGCAGCCGAGTTCTTCACACATTTGGCGGATTTGCTCACGTCTTGCACGCAAGCTTTCATGACGGGGGTCGGTTTGTTTGTATCTTTCTGGGCGACCATCATCAAGAACATAAACCTTTTTTTTCCCAGGAGCGTAATCGCAATTGATAGATGCTAATGCGGTCTTGCGGACAATTTCAACGTCTTCGTTGAAGGTGGGAATGTAAATATCAACTTTAAACCATTCTTCTTCAGGAAGGGCAGCAAGACTAATTGGCTGGCGTTCTTTAATTTTCAGGGTTTGAACGTATGCCAAGACCAAAGTTAGGATCGCATATAGTTCTGCGAAATACAACAGTAAGCAAGCGATACTGTTAATCCAACCATCAAAATTGAGGGTGTAGCTTGTGCGGTAATATAAATAACGCAGTGTTGTTACTAAACTCAGCCACACCATGAATAAATGATAATACTGGCTGATTTCGGGAGAAGTTTCTTGCTCTTCTACTCGGACGATGAACTGACCAAGTAGTAATAAAAACACAGCTACTACCCCCTGCTGCCAAATTGCTAGTGGAGTAATAATTAGTGGCAGTGAGAGCAACAAGAGCAGCAACACCACCCACTTCAACCCTTTTATCCCAACAGGAGCTAAAGCACG
>CASBQA010000058.1 GCA_949127635.1 Nostocales cyanobacterium PMM_0069
AGCTAACAATCAACAATTAACAACTAACAACTAACAACTAACAACTAACAATGAACATTTTCAGTAACTTGCTTTCTCAATCAACTCAGCCTAATGTTACCAAACGACAACGCCGAGGAATTGAAATTAAATCGCCGCGTGAAATTGAAATTATGCGGCAATCTGCAAAAATTGTGGCTACCGTTTTGAAAGAAATTTCTCAGTTGGTACAGCCAGGAATGACTACTGCTGACTTAGATGCTCATGCGGAAAAACGCATCCGAGAAATGGGTGCAACACCAAGCTTTAAGGGATATCATGGTTTTCCTGGTTCTATCTGCTCCAGCATTAATAATGAAGTTGTACACGGTATCCCCAGTCCGAAAAAAGTCATCCGTTTGGGGGATGTTTTAAAAGTAGATACAGGTGCTTTTTATCAAGGTTTTCATGGTGACTCCTGCATTACTATTGCCGTGGGTAATGTCACCCCAGAAGCTGCAAAACTGATTCGTGTAGCCGAAGAATCGCTTTTCAAAGGCATTGAACAAGTTAAAGCCGGAAATTACCTCATAGATATTGCTGGAGCAATTGAAGACCATGTGAAAGGTAATGGCTTTAGTGTAGTTGAGGATTTCACCGGACACGGTGTTGGTCGCAACTTGCACGAAGAACCTTCAGTTTTCAACTTCCGCACGCGGGAAATGCCAAATGTAAAGCTACGTGCAGGAATGACGCTGGCTATTGAGCCAATTTTGAATGCAGGTTCTAAGGTGACGCGGACTTTATCTGACCGCTGGACTGCTGTAACGGTGGATAATTCACTCTCGGCTCAGTTTGAGCATACCGTTTTAGTGACGGATACTGGCTATGAGATTTTGACTGACCGTTCTCTAGTGTAACTTTATAGTAAGGACTTTAGTCCTTATTTCATTAAATTAGGACTAAGGAATCTGCGTTTTTATTTGAGAAGATGAGGATTGAAGTCCTCACTACTTAAGAAAGAAATAATTCCGAAAAATGTATTTCAATTTCGGGAAAAGCTAAAGGTGCTAAAGCTGTATTTAATTGAAGAATTATTTCCGTTTTATAGCCTGAGTTAGTTGGATTGCGATATATATAAACTTGGCGCTTTTCAATATCTAAAATCCAGTACTCAAGTATATTAGCTCTAGCATAGATAGGAGCTTTTTCTTGTCTGTCAAAAGTTAAATTAGTATAAGCAACTTCAATTAGCAAAAAGATTTCTTCAGCATTGGGGTGATGGTCGCTATAAGCACCAGCATCAATGCGAACTACAGCTATATCTGGTTCGGGTTCTGAGGTAGATAAAGTAATGGGTAGTTGTATACGAATATCAGCTTGATCTCTGAACAGATTTTGTAGATAGCGATCGCTGCGTTGAATTGTAGCCGCATGGGGTGGTTTCTGTGGACTCATTTGGATGATGCGACCTTCTAAAAGCTCAACTTTGTCATTGGGAGTAAGAATCCCAGCATCTATCATCCGATGATATTCCTCTACTGTCCACAAACGGTTTTTAGTAGCAGTCATAATCATTATTCCTTTTTTTGTATTTTATAATAGACACAAGAAGTAGAAATTAAATATGCGTTATCCAGAACTTCTAGAGACGTAGCACTGCTACGTCTCTACATTTTTTTCACTTCCTTTTTGTCTAGTGGGGAAATTACGCGAACAAGTTAAAGTTCCCAGTAATTGTATGAAAATTGCCAAAAAAATGGTACGAATAGATAAAACAACCTTGGTTCGATCGCATGAATCAAATTGACTTAGCTTTTACCCCAGCATTGCAGCAGGCAGAATTAATTCGTCAGCTTCAAGTGTCACCGCTGGAGTTGGTGGAATTATATCTAGAACGAATTCAGCGCTTAGATCCGCAATTAGGAAGTTATTTTACGGTAATGGCAGAGAGTGCGATCGCCGATGCCAAAGCTAAAACAGAAATGTTGTCTGGAGGTGGGGAAACTTCATCCCTACCACCATTTTTTGGGGTGCCAATTTCGATTAAAGACCTTAACCCGGTGGCTGGTGTCCCTTGTACCTACGGGAATCCGGCGTTATTGAATCAGATTGCTGAGTATGATGATGGGATAGTGACGCTGATACGTTCGGCTGGATTTGTTCTTTTAGGTAAAACAGCAACTTCCGAACTTGGTTCATTTCCTTACACAGAGCCTACGGGTTTTCCCCCAAGCAGAAATCCGTGGAATTTGGAATACACTCCCGGTGGTTCCAGTGGGGGGGCAGCAGCAGCATTAGCAGCGGGATTGTCTGCGATCGCTCAAGGTTCCGATGGTGGTGGATCGATTCGCGGTCCTGCGGCTTGTTGTGGTTTAGTGGGTATTAAGCCATCCCGTGGAAGAGTGACACATGCACCAGCAGGCGATCGCCTCAGTGGAATTGCCACAAATGGTCCAATAGCCCGTACTGTAGCCGATGCAGCCGCTCTTTTGGATGTCATGTCTGGCTATGTCACCGGCGATCCTTACTGGTTGCCCGATCCCAAACCATCATTTCTCACCGCAAGTAAAGAAAAAGTCGGGAAATTGCGAATTGCCTTTGGGACTAACATCCCTCCCTTAGGAAAAGCTGACGGAATTTCTCAACAAGCTGTGATGCAAACAGTTAAGTTATTAGAAGAACTCGGTCATACAGTTGAAGAACAATGTCCGGATTTTAGCGGTTTAGTTGAACCATTTCAAGTTGTTTGGCAAAGTAGCGTGGATGCGTCGGGTATTCCGGCTGAAGTTTTGCAACCCGTGAATCGCTTTTTATTAGCGCGAACCGGTTCGGCTGGTGAATATCTGCGAGCAGTTTTTCGTCTTCAGATGGTAGCGCGGCAAATCGTGGCGTTTTTTGACACTGTGGATGTGTTGGTATTGCCAGTTTATCTGCATTCACCGATTCGCGTTGGGGAATGGGCTAATTTGAGTCCGGAAGAGACATTCCAAAAAATCATACACTGGATTGCACCTTGTCCACCAGCTAATGCTACGGGACAACCAGCGATCGCACTTCCTGTTGGTTTTGACGATAACGGTTTACCTATGAGCGTTCAGTTAATCGGAAAACCCGCTGCTGAAGCTACTCTCATCAGTCTTGCAGCACAACTGGAAGCCGTTTTACCTAAGATTTCGCATCCTCCAGCATTTGCGACATAATGCAAAAATGATTTTAGGGTATGGGGGATGGGGCATGGGAAAAATATAATTACTTTTGTTTATGCCCACTTACTTAAGTGTTTTTTACTAATAAATAATACCATGTCCGGCAAATCACACATATTGTAATCTAGAGACGTTCCGGCGGAACGTCTAAACGTGTTAATTAAAGAGACACAATATTATTTGCCCGAAAAAATTATAACAAATCGAAACAATTACGTAGTAATACTGAAAAGATAAAGTTTATAAGGTGAGCTTTATTTTTGTTTTCTGTATTACCGCTGAGGGTATTTTTCGGTAAAAAGGGCATGATTTAGATAGTTTTGTGCAAAATATTTGTCGCAAACTATACAATTTTGTTTTTAGTATCACCTTCTTATAACTTTAAAAAACCATGAATACTTGCCCTTGCTGCTCCCAACGACTTTTGGCTCATATTCGCAAGAATGAAGTTTACTGGTTTTGCCGAACATGCTGGCAAGAAATGCCATTACTGAGTAGTAAAAAGAGTAATTTCTATCTAGAAGTAACCAGACAAGAATCATCTAGAGAGTTTCAGAAGTTAGTTTAGATTTCTTAATAATGGCTGTGGAAAATGTGGAAAAGCTTTGTTAGTTCTGCTCTACTAATAATTCCACAAGCTATTACCTGTGGAAAAAGTTGTGGAAAAATCCATAGTTTTTCCACAGAGTAATTATACTCAATAAATTTTGCAGAGGTTTATTTTTGGGAACGACTAGTCATATTAATGCGATCGCTTAATTGACGTAAGGTTTGTACCAAAATGCGATCGCTTTCTAGTAGCTGGGCTATTTTATCGCAACTATAAATCACCGTTGTGTGGTCTTTCCCACCAAAAACTTCTCCAATTCTCGGCAAACTCAAACTTGTGTGTTGTCGCATTAAATACATACCAATTTGACGTGCCCAGCTTATTTCTCGTCGTCGCGAGCTACTTTTTAAGTCTTCAATTGAGATATTCAAAGCATCAGCTACTACCGATAAAATTGCTTCTGGAGTAGCTCGGAGTTTTTCAGTTTTGGGTTCTAAAACTGGTATTAAATTTTCCACAGTCATGGCTAAACCCCAAATAGAAATATACGCCACTGCCCGAATTAGTGCTCCTTCTAACTCGCGAATATTAGAAGTGTAATTAGAAGCTATATATTCAATTACATCTCTCGGCAAAGTAATATTTTCCTCTTCTGCTTTTTTTTGCAAAATTGCCATTCTGGTTTCCAAATCTGGCGCTTGAATATCTGCAACTAACCCCATCGAAAAACGAGAACAAAGACGTTCTTGTAAGCGGGCAATTTGCTTGGGGGGACGGTCGGAAGCTATAATAACTTGCTTACCAGCTTCATATAAAGTATTAAAAGTGTGAAAAAATTCTTCTTGCGTAGACTCCTTACCCTCAATAAATTGAATATCATCTACTAACAGTACATCAGCCGCTCGGTAATGCTCTCGAAAACCTTGTCTGTTATCATTACGAATAGCAGTAATTAAATCATTAGTAAACTGCTCGGTAGAAACATAAAATATTTTAGAATCAGAATAATTTTCTTGACGATAGTGTCCAATAGCCTGCATTAAATGAGTTTTTCCTAATCCGACACCACCGCATAAAAATAAAGGATTAAACTCTCTTCCTGGAGATTCAGCAACTGCTAATGAAGCAGCGTGAGCCATCCGATTATTTGCACCAACTACAAACCGCGAAAATACATATTTAGAATTTAATTCAGTAGTTATCGTTTTGCTTTTAGAAGAATTTTCTAAAATATGATTTTGAATAGTAACTGCCTGAGGAAGCTCTCCTTCATGTAAAAAAGAAACTTCATCACCCTGAGCAACGGTAAGATAAATTTCTACAGGATGACCAAGAATGTCTTCTACTACACGAGCGATTGTATTTATGTAATACTTTTGTAACCAATTACGCGCAAACGGGTTAGGAGTAAGTATCACCAAGCAATTATTTTCTAATCGCTCTGCACTAGCAGTTTTAATCCAAGTTTCAAAGGTGGGACGGGATAATTCTAGCTGTAAGCGCTCCAATACCTGAATCCACAGAGTTTTTATGGGAATTTCCATTTAAATATCACCTTTGCTGCTAATCGTCAAACAATTTTGGATTTTGCGAAAAGTTTGATCCCAGGAAACCAACCCTCAAAGCTTTTCAAGACGGATGCGTGGACTGTCTCCACGGATTAACCGTTCGCTTTTGGGAAAATCGAATTGTCGATTTTGGATTTATTCCATAGTTAAAACGTCGTGCAGTACCAAAGATATAATTCTTTAATCTCAAATCTCAAATCTCAAATCGCTCAGTCAAAATAGAAGATATAAGCAAGCACCAATTTAGCATTGCTCAGATGCTCTAAACCTAGAACAAGCTTTTAAGTTGTAATTATTCTTGTTCCCGGTAGGCAAGATCCTACCACTCACTGACTCACAAAGGAGTTGCACGCAACACATGAAGATAACACATGACTTTGGGCAAAAAAAAATTGATACTAAGGGTTTGCCTCAACGGTGGACAGCAACAGGTATCATGTTAATGCTGCTGAGTGGCGTAATGATGTCCCTTGGGGGGTGTTTACCTAGCAGTAGTGTTGGTATTGGGAATCAAAGAAATGATTCTCAGACTCAGACAGAAGCGCAAAATACAAGCGATCGCTCTCCAGTAATTGTCCCACCGCCAATTTTAGCCAAGTCTGGAGATCCTAACTTTGTTGTCGGGGTAGTGCAAAAAGTCGGACCAGCGGTAGTTAGAATTGATTCTACTAGAGTCGTAAGTTCTAGTAGACCAGATGAATTTAACGATCCATTTTTTCGGCGCTTTTTCGCAGATCAACCATCACAACCCAGACAAACAATAGAAGGTAGCGGTTCTGGATTCATCATTAATTCCGCAGGTCAAATTTTGACTAATGCCCATGTGGTGGATGGTGCTGACACGGTGACGGTAACATTGAAAGATGGTCGGACTTTTGACGGCAAAGTGCTGGGTGAAGACCGGGTAACTGATGTTGCAGTAATTAAAATTGGCGCAAATAACCTGCCCACTATTGCTCTTGGTAACTCCGAGACATTGCAACCGGGCGAAGCAGTAATTGCTATTGGCAATCCTTTAGGTTTAAATAATACCGTAACCTCTGGCATTCTCAGTGCTACAGGTCGTTCTGGTAGTGATATCGGCGCTAGTGAAAAGCGCGTTGATTATATTCAAACGGATGCTGCTATTAACCCAGGTAACTCTGGTGGACCGCTCCTAAATGCTGAAGGTCAAGTGATTGGGATGAATACAGCGATTTTGCGTGGTGCTCAAGGATTAGGATTTGCCATCCCCATCAATACAGCACAACGAATCGCCCAGCAATTAATTGCTAAAGGTAAGGTGGATCATCCTTATTTAGGTGTGGCAATGGCAACGCTGACCCCAGAAATTAAGAGAGTCATCAGTAATGCTTCTGACGGTCAGTTGAAAATAACAGCAGATAAAGGAGTATTGATTCGTGGTGTTGTTCGTGGTTCGCCAGCTGCAACAGCCGGATTAAAAGCAGGTGATGTGATTATCAGTATTAATAACAAATCTGTTGCCAAAAATGAAGACGTACTAAAAATATTAGAAAATAGTCAAATAGGTAGTCCGTTACAAATACAATTGGAGCGGAATGGACAAACTACACAAGTTGCAGTTAGCCCTGCACCTCTACCTGCTCCACGAGAAAGCTGATTTTATGAAAATAGCTAATAGTTGTTAGCTATTAGCTACAGCAGATTGCGCTACAATTGAATACACGTAAAGACGTAGCAGTGCTACGTCTCTACAAGGTTTTGGTTTTTATATATGTACTTCATTTACCTGAAATCTGCTGTATTAAGTAAATCTCAAATACTTTCCTCAACCGTAGTGAGCGTTTTACCGCTTATATTAAGGGCTAGAGCCGCTTATTACCTGACAATAGGAGTTATATTATGGGTGAAATACGAAAAATTATTCAACTAGGCAATCCGATACTGCGCTCCAAAGCTGCGGAAATTGAAAATATCCAAGACGAGCAGATCCAAAAGCTAATTGAAGATTTATTGGCAACAGTTGCTGATAGTAACGGGGTGGGAATTGCCGCGCCTCAAGTTGCAGAACAAAAGCGTTTATTTATCGTTGCATCGCGTCCCAATCCCCGATATCCAAACGCCCCGGAGATGGAACCAACAGCGATGATAAATCCGAAAATAACGGCACATTCAAATGAAATTATTAAAGGTTGGGAAGGTTGTTTGAGTATTCCTGGAATTAGAGGATTAGTTCCCAGATATCAGGCAATAGAAGTAGAATATACTGACCGCGATGGCAAGTTACAAAAGCAAGAATTTACTGATTTTGTAGCGCGTATTTTTCAACATGAGTACGACCACTTTGAGGGAATTGTTTTTTTAGATAGGGTAGAAAGTACTTTCGATATCATGACTGAGCAGGAATATCAACAGCGAATTGTTTCAACTAATAATGACAATATGAATAAAAAAACTTGAGGATGTAGTATGCAAAAATAAAGAATATATAGGATAGCGCTAATTTAATCAATAATTATTACCCCAATATTGATTAGAAAGGCGATGCACCAGTAAAAATGCCAATTTGCTATCACAAATTTTAGGACGGAATTTTATTTGGTTGCCTTGGTCATTTTTTAAAGCTTGTATACAATACTAAAGCTAGTCCATTCGCGGTTTTTCTGCCAGGAAGCTCAGAGCGCATGAGCATTTTTGTCTCGTTTCCGCGTGTTTCCTCAACCCAAATTTGATAGGTGTCTTTATCGAAATATGCCTCAGCAACACCAACAAAAGAACAAGAAGAATTGATGATGCGGAACAGAGGGTCTTTTGCATCTTGTTCGCCGCTAGCGTAAATTAACCCACCAAGCAGTTCAGTAAAGCCACCATTCGTGGTTTCAATTTTTGTTTTACCCCCCTCTGTCTTAAAGCCGAGAATCCAAAGCTTGGCGCCACTATTTACCACATTAGTCTCTTTACTCCCTTCAGGATTGAATTGGCGTGTCCAGATATGTTGGGCAGGGTTGAGGAAACTAATTTTCTGCATCGTAGCATCATCTATAAACATATCTCCTGTTCCCTTACTTTCGAGGTTAAGACCAGTGATGCTACGGTAGACAATAGTTCGATTAGCAACATTTTTCCACTTCAACTGAGAATTAAATGTGACGAAGAAGTTTTCAACAATGAGAGTTGGTTGAGAGCCATTATCCGCGATTATCTCTCCAGAACCGTTCAGCACTCCTTCAGTTCCCAGAAATCTTCGCACATTTCCTCTAAGTTTAAGAGAACCATTGATTGTAAAAGTTCCAGTGCTTGGTACTACTACTGTGGTTGCACCAGAATCGATCGCCGCTTGAAAAGCTGCTGTATCATCTTTTTCATCATTTGCGATCGCCCCAAATTTCTCGACGCTTACCCATTTTTTTGGATTATCCCACTTGAGCTTAGGAAATTGTTTAATGGGAAGTTGAAGCGATCGCGATGGCGAAGAAAATTTAGAAAGGATGGGGTTTGAAACAAATTCATCAATTGCATTCCCATTGACGCTTTTTGCTGTATTTGAAAGAACGTTCTTGTAGCCAGAAGATACTACGTTTCTCGCATATATAAATCCCACAGAAGAAATTGCCGGTATATTGCTTGCACTACCCCGACCAACAAGCTTGGCATTAATTAGCGTCAAAGTACTTCCAGGGTCGTTACCGCTATTTGGATTACTGCCATTAATAATTGCAGGTACAGAATTAATACTATTAAACCCCTCCAGACTAACTACTTGTCCACCATTATTGAAACCTGCTCGCTTCTGATCGCGAACAGTGATATTCTGCATCGAGATGCCGTTAATACCGTTGTTAGTACTTATCCCGTTATCAAATCCGATAATTTCAACATCTTCAACCAGCAACGGACCGACCTCACCATGAGTCAGTGCCAAACCAGTTGTACCTTGCTTATCAGAAGAGACAATTTTAACGCTTCGTACTGCTCCTTGATTGCTGGCAACAAAATTGAGTCCTTCCGCTCCGGGATTATTTTTCCCGACATTGATGGTGAGATTTCTGACGGAATTGCCGAAGCGTTGAGCTACCTCACTTGATTTGAACTCTGAAGAGTTTGGATCTAAATCTGGGTCAAACCCTGTAGAAATAACAGGTCGAGACTTATCTGGGTTTTGGAACTTTGGAGAACTATCCTTGAGTTTTATAATAACACCATCTCGATTCTGTCCTTGCAGCACAACCCGCCTATAGTCAGAATTGTAAGGAACCCCACTAGACCAATGCAAAGAATCAGAGATATTATACACCCCATTAGGTAAGTAAATAACTCGTCCTTGATTGGGAAACTGACTAAGCGCTTTTTGGATAGCCGCAGTATCATCCTTACCATCGTTGGGTATGGCTCCATACTCAGGTGATGTGACATCGATTACTGCGGCACTTTTAGGGTATACGATATTCTCATTAATTCTGGGAATAGCTTGGGGGAGTTTGATTTCATCACTTTTACTACAGTCAGCGCAAGTAACAGCGAGGGGAATCGTGACGAGTAACGAAGAAAGTAGTTTGAATATTGATGCCTGAGTAGAAATCACGCTTCGTATCTTCTCTTGGCTAATTTACTACTAGCTATTTACATGCGTCAAAAGAACAATCCGTAAAAACTCGGTTGATTTAAAATCATGTTGATGTAGTTAGTGGATCTAAAATTTTTGTCGTTATACGACAAAGATACGGGATAATGACATCCATTC
Organism: Nostocales cyanobacterium PMM_0069; assembly: GCA_949127635.1. Lineage (GTDB taxonomy): Bacteria > Cyanobacteriota > Cyanobacteriia > Cyanobacteriales > Nostocaceae > Hassallia. The sequence continues at coordinate 9,988 of CASBQA010000058.1, forward strand.
TTAGATAACTAGTTAGACCATCTCAATTTAAAAGGCAAAATTTTGAACAATCTGATTGACATTGCAGACCAATTTAAGCCACAAGGTAAAGTTA
>CASBQA010000059.1 GCA_949127635.1 Nostocales cyanobacterium PMM_0069
CGACATGCCCCTCCCTTGGGACCACATCGACACGGGAATTGACAAAAAGTGGCTGAAGGAAGATTTGCAACGCGCAATAGATGCTGCAATTGTTCCTGATTGTTCTTTTGATGGTTGTTCTCATTGTGGTGTTTGCGGCACCGATTTCGGACATAATATAGTAATATCCCCAGCAGCAATCCCGGAATTTGCTGGCGAGTTTGTTCCCAACACCACTAAGGTACAACGGCTGCGCGTTCGGTTTGGCAAGCAGGGTGATATGGCTTTAGTAAGTCACTTGGATTTACTTCGTTTGTTTGATAGAGCCTTGCGACGTGCAGGATTGCCAATTTCTTTTACTGGTGGTTTTCATCCGATGCCACGCATTTCTTTAGCAAATGCCTTGGCATTGGGAGCTAGCAGCAGTGGTGAAATTGTCGATTTTGAGTTAAATCAAGTAGTTGAAGCAGAAGCTTTCCGCCAACAGTTAGCTGATGCTTTACCCACAGACATACCTATATATAATGTGGAAGAACTGGATTTAAAAGCGAGTGCTGCTACCCAACTTTTGGAGGCTGCGGAGTATTTGATTACCGTGGCTGTATTTGAAGAGATGCCATCGGCAAAATGGCAAGAGTTAATTGATACAATCAAAACAACAAATGAAATTTGGTACGAGCACAAAACTAAGTCAGGCAAGACTCATGTGATAAATCTGCGCGATCGCCTATTCGATATAGAATTATTAGAAACTAAAACTCAACTCCTAGAATCTACTGGTATTGTGCGCTATGTGGGTAGCTGTCGTAATGATGGTACGCTATTGCGTCCTGAACAAATCCTGTTTATGCTAGAACAAGTAGCAAGTGTAGAATTTCAATTGCTGCACATCCACCGAAATCAACTAATTTTGGGAGTATAATCCCTATGGGGGCAACTTGCTAGTAGTTGCCCTCAGAGAGTAGATTGTGGGAATTGATTTTTAGCAAGGTTGCGTTAGAATTAGATGAAGAGAATTTCTGGCGCTGCATTGAGCGATTTGGTTCACCACCCTGATAATCCGGGGGCGAAAGCAAAGATAAAAGAAGTGCAACTTCTAGGATTTTATCCCAGACTTGCTGAGGCAGATTAAAGAAGACACTCTTTTATAGCTATTCGCGCTTGAATCAGCAATCAATAATAGCCTCTGTCAGTAACTCTGACTCTATGGTTTTTCAAACAATTGCTGAATGCCTAATCCCCAGGTGGTAATGGCGATGCATCAAAAATCAATCACGGACGGTTGATTTAATTGCTTACAACAATATGCTGCCGTTCTGGAATAATCAGGCGTGTAAACGCAATTCCCTAGTCAATCGCTCTTTAACTTGGAGCCGAAATTCACAATATTTATTATCAGCAGCGCATTTTTGGGCTGGCAGAGGACAGAGGTATAACCCGACTCCAGAACTATTTGTGCTGCCAATATTCGAGGAAATTGAATGCCAAAACAAATTATAATCGCGGAACAGCATCAAATTGCTGCGGTATTTTCCGAAGATCAAATACAAGAACTCGTAGTTGCCACCGGTCATCACCAAATAGGTGATATTTATTTAGGTGTAGTAGAAAATGTATTACCTGGGATAGATGCGGCTTTTGTCAATATAGGAGACCCAGAGCGTAACGGCTTTATTCATGTAACTGATTTGGGACCCTTAAAGCTCAAGCGTACCGCAGCTGCAATTACAGAATTACTGACACCACAGCAAAAAGTGTTGGTGCAAGTAATGAAAGAGCCAACAGGAACTAAAGGACCAAGGCTCACAGGTAATATCACCTTGCCGGGACGATATGTAGTGTTGATGCCTTATGGACGAGGCGTAAATTTATCCCGTCGGATTAAGAGTGAAAGCGAGCGCAATCGCTTGCGAGCGTTAGCGATTTTAATTAAACCCGCAGGAATGGGTTTGTTAGTTCGCACCGAAGCGGAAGGCAAGCCAGAAGAAGCGGTTATCGAAGATTTAGAAGTGCTGCAAAAGCAATGGGAAGCAATCCAACATGAAGCTCAATCTACCCGCGCACCAGCACTATTAAATCGAGACGATGATTTTATTCAGCGCGTGCTGCGAGATATGTATGGTGGGGATGTAAATCGAATTGTGGTAGATTCGAGTACTGGTTTGAAGCGAGTAAAGCAGTATTTGCAAAACTGGAGTGGTGGGCAGACACCACAAGGATTGTTGATTGACCATCATCGCGATCGCTCTGGAATATTAGAATACTTCCGGATTAATGCCGCCATTCGCGAAGCACTCAAACCAAGAGTAGACCTTCCTTCTGGAGGTTACATCATCATCGAACCAACAGAAGCATTAACGGTGATAGATGTCAACTCAGGTTCATTTACGCGATCGGCAACAGCCAGAGAAACCGTTTTGTGGACGAACTGCGAAGCCGCAACCGAAATTGCCCGCCAGCTACGTCTGCGGAATGTTGCTGGGGTGATAGTCGTCGATTTTATTGATATGGAATCGCGGCGTGATCAATTGCAAGTCCTAGAACATTTTAACAAAGCTCTTAAAGCAGACAAAGCTCGTCCGCAAATTGCTCAACTAACCGAACTAGGCTTAGTAGAACTTACCCGCAAACGTCAAGGACAAAACATCTACGAATTGTTTGGTCAAACTTGTCCTACCTGTGGGGGTTTAGGGCATATAGTACATCTGCCGGGAGAAACTGAAAACAGATTGCCAACACCAGCAGAATTACCAGACCGTTTTGTATCTGTGCCCCATAGAGAACCGCGTTTAGCAACAACCAACATCACAGAACGACGGGAAAACTACGACGGATTTAATGAAGGGTTAGATGCTGACTCGGAATTGAATTCGATGAATCTAAATCATCCCAGTTATCAAGAAATAGGAGATAACAAGCGTGGTGGTGGTGTTCGCAGGCGTCGTCGAATTAGTATAAATGGAGGAAACGGCAAAGAAGAGCCACGGGTTATTGGCAATCCCTTGTCTTTTGTCAACGATTCAGAGTTAGAAATTGATGACGAACCGGAAGCAGCAGTAACTCCAGAAATATCTTTACCCAGCATTAGCAAAGCTCCTTGGACTGATAGAACAGAGCGGATAAAAATCACTAAAGGTGAACCAGTCAAACCAGTGGTAGAACCACCGGAGATTGTTTCTGTAGAAATGTCATCTCAGGAACAGGATGTTTTTGCTTTGATGGGAATTTCTCCTTTGGTGCGCTTGAATCGGGAAGTCAAAAATCCCAAGTCTGTGATTATTAACGTCACTCCACCAGGACAAAGTCCGGCTACACCGACTGAATTCACCTCAGAAGTAAGCACTCCGGAAAGAGTAAATATTTCCGAATCAACTGCTCCGGAAAGAGTAAATATTTCCGAAAGAATAAATCTTGGAGTAACTCCAATTAAGAAGGTTGAGCCAAAAGTAGAACCAAAAGTAGAACCAAAAGTAGAAGCACAACCAGAACCACAACCAGAACCACAACTGGAATTGTTTACTGAGAATGTAACTGAGCCATCGGGTTTTGCCGCGAATGCCGATGAAACTGAAGTTAACAGCGCTCCTGTTGACAAACGTCGTCGTCGTCGTCGGGGTTCTATGGATCTCGATGGGTCTAACGATGGGTAAAAGTTAAGTTTTGTAATGGTACAGAAAAAGCAAGCTGTCGCTTCTCTAGAAGAATCGATTTGGCTGGAATTGTCTGGCTATTGGGACATTCAACAAGGGTTGATTGCAGGTGTAGATGAAGTAGGACGGGGTGCGCTATTTGGTCCTGTAGTTGCGGCAGCAGTTATCCTACCAGAAAGCGCAATTCCCGTTTTGATGGCGGCTAAAATTAAAGATAGTAAAAAGCTGTCTAGTTCTCGGAGAATTCAGTTAGCGCAGCAAATTTGTGCATTAGCGATAGACTGGAAAATCGGTTTTGCAACAATAGCCGAAATTGACTCTATAAACATTTTGCACGCAACACTTTTAGCGATGAAGCGGGCAGTGTTGAAGTTGAAAGTACAGCCTGCACTTTGCTTAATTGATGGTAATCAGTTGGTCAAAGATTTGTTAATGCCGCAACAAACAATAGTCAAAGGTGACGAGCGATCGCTTACCATAGCAAGTGCTAGCATTGTTGCGAAAGTGTGGCGTGACGACTTGGTGGTGCGTCTGGCATCAAAATATCCTATGTATGACTTAGAGCGGAATAAGGGTTATGGTAGCCAGCGACATCTAACAGCACTGCAACAGTATGGTGCTTCTGCCTTGCATCGTCGCTCATTTCGTCCTTGCCAAATTCAGCTTGAAGTCAAGAGTTAATTGTTGGTTGTGCTCTAATCGAATACACCTAGAGACGTAGCATTGCTACGTCTCTACAAAATTTTGGGTTTTATATAGGACTCATAATTTTTATTTATTTCTTCCTACGTGAATTTTGAATTCAAAAAGGGTCAACTAGCAACAAGTGCTGTAAAAAAGTATAAAATTACTCAATACCGAGGATAGGCAATTCAGTAGTGTTATCACCAAGTTCTATTTCCTTAGTTTGTGATATTACCCAATAACGATAATCCACCAATAATTGATGTAACAATCTTTGCTTAACTGTCATCAAAACACTTTTTAGTAGACCATTGCCGGTAGCCTCTAAAATTGATGTCGGCATAAAGGAAAATGGCGGTGGTAACTCAACCTCCACCTCTAAATCAGCTTTTCCTTTTAAGAAAGTGTCACCCGATCGCTCGTAGGGAAACAAATGCCCTTTTAAATTTAGATCAAAACGTTGGTTAATATATTCCACACCAAGAATTTCACAACCCACTGATCGCAAACAAATAATTCCATTTGATTCTGCCCACACTCTCATGTCTACAGTCGGCTGAATACTGAGTGTCATAAAATTCATCGGGCGCATTTTCAAGCGAAATACTTCTTCTGAAAGTTGCTCAATGCGAGTGGGGTCAACTAAAGCATTAACCAGGCGTTGGGGTTGACGCAAATAGTGTTGAATGGGGATGGGCTGCTTTGGAACAGCGATTTCAACCGATAAGGAGGCAGTAAATCTAGTAGCCATGAGCAAACAAGACTGCGTATAGTAGAATGATTTTAAATTTTTTTGCGAATAAATAACTAATTACAAAGCTGCTTGATGAATTCTTTACAAGTAATACTTACAGCTTTACCGGGGTAGATGTGTTTGCCCAAGAGTGTTGGCTAGCGTCTTCTCGTAGATATCCCTGATTTTCTACGAGATTTAAGTATATCCTTTAGTGTTGTCTTTCAACATCTAACCGTAGTTATAGTTATTGATTTGTTTGGCTAGAAGTGCGATCGCCCTTGTTAACTGTTTCAGTTGCCGCAAAAATTACATCAAATCAAAGGAAGTATTTATACTTTCTCGATTACGTTACGAAGTCTGCCACCAACTGAAACCAAATTAACGGCTGTTTGACGCTCGTCTATGAGCAATTGACCGTAACGAAATTTCACATCTACACGTCGCCGTTTTGTAGGTTTTTTAATTGTATTACAAGCATTTACCTTTTTTAAACGTGCCAGCGGTCTAACTGTGTACGCTAATACGGCGCTGCTGGTACTTTCTTGCGCCTATCTATGCAATGCTTCGTAGTGTCGGCGTGATAAGCGCACACATATATAAGGAAATGCCTATGTAATAGTCATCATTTTCCAACGACGTAAAAACTAAAACTGAAATACCAGCATCAAGCTGGAGACTTTATGAGTAAGGTGTCTTTTTTAAACCAAATTGAAAACTTGATATGTAACCAAACCACAAACCCTTGGGCTAAACCATGACAAAAATGGACAGCCTTGTATTAAAGATCCTCAACACCAAACGAGTCACTCAGAAGAAGGCTGTCCATTTTTGTCTACTTTTTGTGAAACCCAACGGTGTGGCTGTCCCAACCTCCTTTAAACTGGTTAGAGTGAATAGCGATCGCTCTAATTGGCGAAATTGTCACTAATTTTACTTTTTTATACACGATTTTTCGGAAAAATTTTCTCGGATAAAATTTACTTGCATTTTCAAGTGTTATCTGATAATTTCATCATTGTACATAATTACACTGTAACTCAATCAAGTTACCGTAGTTTGTTTTTCCACTAGTTAAGCACTATCCCATGAGACATTTTCAATCGAAACAGCATAAATTTATTCAAACAGTTAAGAATAAACCTGTCTCTGCAATACTTGCAGCCGGTTTAGGTATAAGCGTTTTAGTTCCTGTTTCTACTGCTTTTTCTGCATCTACCAACCAAAAGACTCAACTGATTAGCCAAAATGGTAAGAATGTAGAAATAACTCTCGTTTCCTACGCAGTCACGAAGGTTGCTTATGATAAAATCATTCCCCAGTTTGTGGCGAAATGGAAGCGGGAAAAAGGTCAAAATCTAGTTATTAGAGAAAGCTATGGTGGTTCTGGTTCTCAAGCGCGTGCAGTAATTGACGGTTTAGATGCAGATATTGTCGCTTTGGCGTTGGCTCAGGATATCACAAAAATCCAAAACGCAGGCTTGATTAAACCAGGTTGGGAGCGGGAAGCACCAAATAATGCAATTGTGACTCACTCGGTAGTTGCGCTGGAAACTCGTGATGGCAATCCGAAAAAGATTCAGACTTGGAGTGATTTAGCCAAACCAGGAGTAAAAGTGATTACAGCAAACCCCAAGACTTCCGGTGGTGCGAGGTGGAACTTTTTAGCATTATGGGGTGCGATCGCTCAAACCGGTGGAAATGAAGCTAAAGCTATTAACTTTGTAACTCAAGTTTATAAGAATGTAGCTGTATTGCCTAAAGATGCGCGAGAAGCCAGTGATGTTTTTTACAAGAAAGGTCAGGGAGATGTTCTCCTAAATTACGAAAATGAAGTAATTTTAGCTGCACAAAGAGGAGAGACTAAACCTTATTATGTAGTCCCCCAAACTAACATTTCCATAGATGCTCCCATAGCAGTGGTTGACAAAAACGCAGACAAGCATAATACCCGCGCAGTTTCCGAAGCTTTCGTCAAGTTTCTTTATACCCCTGAAGCTCAACGTGAATTTGCCAAAGTCGGTTTTCGACCAGTTAATTCGGCTGTGGCAAAGGAAGTACAGAGTAAGTTTCCTAAGATTTCCAAGCTCTACACTGTTGAGAGTTTAGGAGGTTGGGCTACTGCTCAGAAGAAGTTCTTTGATGATGGCGGAGTTTTCGATAAAATCCAAGGTGGACGACGCTAGTACCGCTGCGCGGAAGTCAAAAAGCTTATAAAACAAGCCTTTCGTTGATGAGTGAATAGTAGCTTTATTTCTGCCGTGTTGTACTATAGCGGTTCTCGCTTGGGTGCAGTACAGTCAGACCTCACTTCCATTCCTCTCTCCTACAAGGCTACGGTGTACACACAAGTTATCGAATCATTACCAGTTCTCGAATTACCCCACCCTAACCC
>CASBQA010000060.1 GCA_949127635.1 Nostocales cyanobacterium PMM_0069
AAATTGACGCTGCCAAACCAAGGCAGCAAAGAGTTCTTGAGGAGAATAACACTTTGCTATCGATTCGATTTTGGTTAAGTCAAGCATCGCCCCATCCGCGCCTTAGTTACTTCTTTTACCTTCCTTGAATTGTAGAGCCGATCAAATTCATTTAATACGGCTCGAACGAATGTGAGCGATCGCATCTTGCCCCCATCAACACCAATCGTTAACTTTTATTAACGATATATCGCGATATGTCTATAATGGAATTACAAACACATTGAGAGAAACAAGTATGTTCTTAGGACTTCATAGACACCGGCACTTTTTTGAGTCTGGATGCGACGATATGCCACCAAAAGGACGGCATCATCACGGTCGCGGTAAAAGACGAGATTGGGGAGATGAACGACGGACTCCGCGTGGTGATATTAAATACATCTTGCTGGAGTTACTTGCAGAGGAACCCCGGCATGGATACGAATTGATTAAAGAATTAGAAGCGCGTTACGGTGGCTTCTGGAAACCAAGCCCAGGCTCAGTTTATCCCACTCTGCAACTACTTGAAGAAGGGGGTTATCTCACCTTTGAACAGATTGAAGGGAGAAAGGTATATACCATTACTGACACTGGCAGAGAATTACTTAGCGAACGTGGCGATCGCCTTCCTTCAATGGACAGGGGAAACAGACCCCAACAGCTAATCGAATTAAAAGAAGCGATCGCTGATGTCGGTGCAGCAGTAATGCAAGTAGCTCGCAGTAACAATGCCGATAAAGTGACCAGAGTACGCGAAACTCTCAACCGAGTCAAACGCGAAATTTACAGCATCTTAGCAGAAGAGTAGAGACGTTATACTGGAACGTCTCTACAAAAGTGAGGAGTTAGGAGTTATACCATTTCCCTATAAAGATGAAGCTCAAATTAGCCCACGCAGGTGGGCTTGGTTCGTATAGCCCCAGGCTTCCAGCCTGAGGGCAATAAAACGCAACTTTTAAAGTGCTTCTGGGGGAGCAATATCAGATCCGACAGTGACACCAGAACTACTAGACCTGAGTCCGGGTGTAGTAGTTGGTTCCCTTCGTTGCGATGATTGAGAAGCTGCTGAAGGTGTAACCTCATCTGGAATCAGCGCTCTATCAGTATTTGCTTGCTGAGACATCAAAGATAATCCTCCGACTGCTCCAGCAACCAAAGCTGTATAGCCGACATACAAATGCACGGGACGTATATCTAATCCCAATCCTGGGGAACCATTTTTCAGTCTAGAACTGATGGGTACAATTGCTTTCGCGATCTCAGGTACAGGTAAAGCCGCAATTAAAGTTGTGCCATTTAAACCTAAAGCATTTCCCATCACGCGGATAAAGCCACGCAGGTAGACATCTTCTGGCAATAACTCAACGTTACCATTCTCGATCGCTTCCATATGATGGATGGGGACGTGAGTGTAAGCGTTAAGTTGCACAAGAGAAAGACCTTGAGCAAATCGCGCTTTTTGTAATTGTTGACCGATTTGGCAGAGAGTTTCTATGCGTTGTTCAGCCGCAAGTTGCTTGGCTATTTCCGCTTTGGAAGGCTTTCTAGTGCGTTTGAGCGAATGCGTTGGTTTTTTGGCGGAGTCTCTCTGAGAGAAGCGTGCCGCACCAGAAGGTATCGCTTTATCTTCTTTGGCTTTCACAGAATTGTCGGCTACTTGATTATGGGAACGCAAATTTTCTTCATTTGTCTGTGGATTATTTGTGTTTAATTTAACAGTACTTAAGCACTGCGATAAGTCGCTATTTTCTATTTCAGTAGATGGTGAAACATCAGCAGTATTTATCTGTTGATTATCTGTAACTTTAGATTCCTGTGTTGCAAATTGCTGAAATGATAAAGCGATCGCTTCTCTACTGATAGCTTTAAATAACACCTTAGCTTGTTCAGATGAAGCACCTAGCAAATTTTGTAACGTAGCCAAAGCATTGCGATAAACTTTACTGCGGTGTAATTTAGTTTCTATTTGACCTAGAAGCGATCGCAATTCATCTTGAGAAATTTCAATAGAAGAATTTCCCGCAATTGTTAATAAATATACAGGTGTGTTAGTCATATTTTAAGCCTCTGCCAATCGCTCAAAAAGTTGTTTTACATGTGTAATTTCTTCGATGCTTTGATACCCAATCCGGACGGTTAAGTATCAATTTTCTCCCGTCATCAACGAAACTGAAAAATTTTTTGCTATGCTCATGACTTCTTTAGTCTTTTAAAGCCTTACGCCTTCTAGACAAGAGTTTTCTCTCAGTATTGAGCCAGTCGTGAAAAACAGCAGATGCCCCAGACTAAATGTTGCATCTAAGTACGAAAGTATTTCTGAAAAATCCGGTGATTCTTATTGCTTCAATTTAAGTATTATTTAAGAGCTTCCACTTTTTCGACAAAAGACTGTACCCATCGCAAATATTGCAACCCGGCAACATCTGCCGTGTTATTATGTTCTGCACCGGGAACCAAAATAAGTTTTTTTGGTGTTGGTGCAGCAACATACAGATTTTCACTCATATAAGCGGGTATAGTTGAATCGGCTGTGCCGTGAATGAATAAAACTGGCATTTTCAAGCGTGGTACTTTTTTAATCGATTCAAAGCGCTGTGTCAGAATCAAGTTGACGGGAAACATAGAAAACATGTTCCTTGCAGTTACTAAATCCTGAATCGAGGTAAAAGAGCTTTCCACAATCAAACCGGCAGCGTGTGGGTGTTTAACTGCCAAATCGATGGCTATTGCACCTCCTAGAGAATGTCCATAGATATAAATTTCTTTTTCGGGAATCTGTCGGTGCTGCACGAGGTAATTCCAAGCTGTAGCAGCATCTTGATAAACCCGCATTTCGTTGGGAAAACTGCCTTCACTGCGACCATATCCCCGATAATCAATCAACAAGACCGAAAACCCTAGTTGATGAAACCGTTTAGCATGAGCTACATTGGCACCAATATTGATCCCGTTACCGTGCAAATACAGCAACACCTTGGGGTTGAGTTGGTTTGCTTTTATCCACCAACCGTGGATATGTTCCACTTTACCAAATGTGGCTGGTACGGGTAGCCAAACTTCCTCATAAGGAAGCCCAAAAGATTCTGGTGTCTTTTCGATAACAGAAGAAGGAAAGAAAATGAACCGAGGTTGCTGAAAATAAAGATATAAACAAATAGTAGAGTAGGCGATCGCCGCAACTACTCCCAGCCAAAATAGTAATTTGAATAACACTTGTATTATAAGTTTCCGTTTTTTTCTTCTCATGTACGCTATTTTATATTCTGAAAGGTATTTATAAATACAATAGTCATTGTCTAAATGGATGGATTAATATGTTAAAATTATGATTTTATTATGTTGGCAAGTATTTTTCATAAGTTTACCAAATAAGTAAGCTTGTATAGATTTGCTTAAGTACTTTATCTCTTTAAGAAGAATAATGAGTGGATATCAGGAGAAGGCTGTGACACTTTTCAATGAGCCTCAACAAGAGCAACTCAAGGAAATAGGTGCATATTTAGGACAAGTTCGACAAGAAAAATCCATACGTGTAGAAGAAATAGCTGCTAAAACTTTGATTCGACAACATTTTTTAGAAGCTTTAGAAGAAGGACGATTTGAAGATTTGCCGGAGCCTATTTATGTGCAAGGATTTATTCGTCGCTATGGAGATATTTTAGGTTTAGATGGTACTTCTTTAGCACGCTCTTTTGCGATTAATTTTTTCCTTTTTGACTCGGAAAATGATAGTAGCAATGTAGAGAAAAAACCAAATCTATATATACCTCTGGCAGTACCTTATATCCTCTTATTAGCAGCAGCTTCTTTTGGATTGTTTTATATACTCAATCCACGTCGTCCAATTCAAGGAGTTAGTCACAAACAAAATTCCTCAATTGTAGCCAAACAAAAAACAGCACCGATCCCGAAAGTAGCCAAACCAACAACATTACCTTCACCGACAGCCGCATCTACGCAAACTCAGACAGCATTTCCAAAGGCTGACACAAATTCAACAGTTGAAGTAACCTTAGAACTTCAAGACAAATCATGGTTACAAGTAAAAGAGGATGGGAAGACTACATTTGAGGGAAATTTAGAAAAGGGAGAGCGAAAAACCTGGACAGCAAAAAAACAGTTAACTATACGCTCTGGTAATGCCGGTGCTGTATTAGTAACTGCGAATAAAAAGGAACCGAAAATCTTAGGAAATGTTGGCACTATCAAGGAAGTTACTTTCACCCCAGAAGTTAAAAATGAAGTGTCAAAAGTCAAGAGTCAATAGTCAAGAGTTAAAACTGATGACCGATGACCAATGACTAATGACGAATAACTAACTTAATTGTGGCTTACTCAAATGCCAACTTGTTGATTGCTCGTAAGCATAAGCTACTTGAAATAGTTGGTCTTCTCGCAGCACATTGCTAATTAGCTGTAATCCAATTGGTAAACCATTGTTATCGAAACCACAGGGCAGGCTTAAGCCTGGTAAACCAGCAAGATTTACGGGAATGGTCATCAAGTCAACTAAGTACATGCTCAAGGGATCGGTAGTTTTTTCAGCGGCTTTGAAAGCTGTACTGGGAGCAGTGGGACAGACTAATACATCAAATTGCTGAAAAGCTTTTTCAAAGTCTTCTTTAATCAGGGTGCGGACTTTTTGCGCTTTCAGATAAAAAGCATCATAATAGCCAGCAGAAAGGGCATAAGTGCCAATCATAATTCGGCGTTTGACTTCAGCACCAAAACCAGTGGCACGAGTACGAGTGTACATTGACAGCAGATTGTCGGCATCTGGAGCGCGTAAGCCGTATTTAACGCCATCGTAACGAGCTAGGTTTGCTGAGGCTTCACATGGGGCGATGATGTAGTAGCTGGGTAAGCCGTAACGGAATCTGGGACAGGAAACTACATCAATTTCGGCTCCTAAATGTTGTAGTTGCTCGATCGCTTTATTCACAGCTTCTTCAACTTGTGAATCTAAGCCTTCGCCAAAAGTTTCTTTAATGATACCAATTTTCAGTTTACCTCTGAGTTTGAGGTCTGGTTTTAAGCTGGCAGCGTAGTTGGGGATTTCCACTTTCAAACTGGTGGAATCTTTGGGATCGTGACCGGCGATCGCCTGCAATAATATTGCTGTATCTTCAACGCTGCGTCCAAATGGTCCAACTTGATCCAAAGATGAAGCGAAAGCTACTAACCCGTAACGCGAAACGAGTCCGTAAGTTGGTTTCATCCCAACAACACCACAAAAAGATGCAGGTTGACGAATCGAACCACCAGTATCAGAACCGATAGAAACTACACATTCTTCTGCTGCTACCGCTGCTGCTGAACCTCCGGAAGAACCGCCAGGAACCCGCGACAAATCCCAAGGATTAGCGGTGATATGATAAGCGGAGGTTTCTGTAGAACCACCCATTGCAAATTCATCTAAATTGGTTTTGCCCACCATCACCGCATCTGCATCGGCTAGTTTTTGGGTAACAGTTGATTCATATGGCGGCACAAAATTTTCTAGAATCCGGGAGGCGCAAGTTGTGGGAATACCCTTGGTACACATATTGTCTTTAATGCCTATGGGAATCCCCGCCAGCATCCCTATTTCCTGTCCGGCGGCAATTTTGGCATCCACTTCCCGCGCTTGCACTAGCGCCCGTTCTGCGGTCACGCATAAGAAACTGTGCAATTTTGGCTCTAATGCTTGAATTCGGTCTAAGGCTTCTTGGGTAATTTCAACGGCAGAGCGTTCTTTTTTAATTAGCTGTGTGTGCAACTCGCGGATCGATGC
>CASBQA010000061.1 GCA_949127635.1 Nostocales cyanobacterium PMM_0069
ATTTAATATGCAGATTCAGTCAAAAAAGTGGTGAAAATTTTCTCTAGGGAAACGTTACAGGCTCATTTAACTCTTGTAACAGCCATATCTTTTTCCTATAACCTAATTTCTGTTTGAGAGCGTTTTTAAACGCAGAGGAGCGCAAAGGGACGCGGAGTTTTCCTAAAACTGCTTGTTGATCAACTTTATCTTGTCAAAATTCGGGTTTGTTGTCGGTTGATAACTTTGCCTTGACTATAAAAAACAAAAATATAGGGTTCCAGATAGCTAGGCTGAAACCCTACATTTATCTATATTTTTACAGTGGGCAGGAGGAGAATCGAACTCCTATGACCTCACGGTCGCCACATTTTGAGTGTGGTGCGTCTACCAATTCCGCCACCCGCCCTTGGGTGCAACTTCACTATTATACACTTTTTCTGAAGAATGCAACAACTTTTGATATTCTTTGCTGCTTGCCCAGCGATCAATTTCTCGCGCCCGCAGTACTGGTACTGGATGCGACAATTGAGAGGTGCGGGCTACTTTGACCATTTCACCTAATTCAGTCTTGCTAATATCATCATAAGCGCGAGCTTGGGCGACAAAGGCATCAAGGTTGAGTTGGGGTGCTAATGTTGGGGAACCACCGGCAAGCTTCATCAAGACTGACATGACAATTTTGGGATCTTGGGTGGCTAATAATGCGGCGCGATCGCATGTAAACTCAGCACAGCGTACCCATTCTAAAAGTTGTGCTTGTATGCTTTGTGCTAGTACTGCTCCTATATTTGGTAGACTTGCGGCTGCTAACACCAATAAATTTACCGGAGTTAGGTAAACGCTGTGATCGCATTTGAGATGTCCTAACTCATGGGCAATCACTGCCTGAATCTCAACGGGGGTAAGTAGATCAATCAGGGAAGTGTGTACGACAATAAAAGGCTGCTTGCCACGCATGGCAAAAGTATAAGCGTTGGGAGCCGGATGTTGGCGGATGTAAAGTTGAGGAGGTTCCATATCCAAAATTTTGCAGGCTTCTAACAACAGCTTGTGTAAATCAGGCAATTGTTGTTCACCTACCAAAACGCTGGAGGCAATATTTTCTACATAAAAAACTTGCTCTGCCAATGGTCCGAGCAAATTCCGCACGAGCATGTCTAATCCGGGTATCTGCTTGAGAGCAAGAGTTGCTTCCAAGTCTAAAGGATGACGAAAAGAATCTGCTTTGATACCAATGAGCTGAGTCTTAAAAAAGGACATAGCGATCGCTAGAAAAGAAACTAAGAAATGGTGGAATGCGGATATACACAGTCTCCCACTGCTAGTATAACGATAATTAGGCAGGGCAGATGCCCTACCTATTACTCGTAATGAGCCATTTATCGCTCAATTTTAAGCGCAAAGAGCGCTTACTACGTTGAAATCGACGCTTGAGGATTACTAGCTATTGCGGGTAATTCAGCATCCGTCGGTGTTTCGTTTACGCGGAGAATTTTTGCTCCCAATTGTTGCAACTTCAAATCAAGGCGATCGTAGCCGCGATCTAAATGGTGCAATCCCTGAATTGTAGTTTTGCCCTCAGCTGCCAGTCCTGCGACAACTAAGGCTGCTGATGCCCGCAAATCTGTACCTAATACAGGTGCGCCAGATAACTTCGGTACTCCCCGCACGAAGGCTGCGTTACCTTTAACGCGAATATCTGCTCCTAAGCGATTCAACTCGGAAGCGTGACGCAAGCGATTTTCAAACACAGATTCGTTGATTATGCTGTCGCCTTCTGCTACGGTCAGCAAAGCCATAAATAATGCTTGCATATCCGTGGGAAAGCCTGGATGGGGCAAGGTTTCTATATCCGTCGCTCTCAGGGTTTCAGCCGGCAAAATGCGTAAGCAATCAGGTGCTTCTTGAATTATAGACACACCAATATCCCGCAGTTTGGCAAGTACTGGAATTAAATGCTCTGGTATCACTGGGGATAGAGTAATTTCCGATCGCGCGATCGCTCCAGCAACCAAAAATGTACCTGTTTCAATGCGATCGGGAATAATAGAGTAGTCAACAGAATGCAACTTGGGGACACCGACGACGGTAATCGTACTAGTGCCGGCACCTTGAATCTTTGCTCCCATCGCGTTACAAAAATTCGCCAGATCGACTACTTCTGGCTCCCGTGCGGCATTTTCAATCTTCGTTTCCCCATCTGCCAGAGTAGCTGCCATCATCAAGGTTTCCGTTGCCCCAACGCTGGGACTGTCTAGGTAAATCTTGGCTCCTTGGAGTCTACCATTTCTAAGAGGCACATAAGCATTACAAATGCCATGTTCTATCTGCACTTCGGCTCCCATCGCTTGTAGTCCCCGGACATGCAGATCAACCGGTCTTGCCCCAATTGCACAACCCCCTGGTAATGGCATCTGTGCTACCCCCAGTCGTGCCAGAATTGCACCAATGGCAAAAAAACTTGCCCGCAACTGGGTAACTAGTTCGTAAGGAGCTTTGGACGTTGTAATTTCGCTAGCGTTGATATCTAAAATATCGTCGTGTTGCTCTAAACGAAGACCTAAAGCTGACAAAACTTGACCCATCCGCTTGACGTCAGCCAATAATGGAACGTTGCGGATGCGGCAATCTCCCGAACATAGTAAGGCTCCAGCCATGATTACCAGTGCTGAATTTTTTGCCCCACTAATTTTTACATGACCTCGCAAACGATGCCCACCCCATATTTGCAAGACTGAGGAGTCTGCTTCAGATGAAGATTTGGCATCTGGTAAGCTGGTATTCGTATTAATAAGCCTACCCTCCAAAATAAATTTAGTAATTTTAAAGATTTGAAGTTGGTTTCGATTCTACAGTAAAG
>CASBQA010000062.1 GCA_949127635.1 Nostocales cyanobacterium PMM_0069
AATTTAATGTATCAAATTCTTACGCAGTAAAGATTGTATATCTCTATAAACTCAACTTATTACGCTCGTTTATTGACATATATTTTAACTAAAATTAGCTACAAGCCTGATAAACGTTACTATTTACTTTTTCTAGGCAAGTGTTTCTTTTTGTCATTAACACCAAGAATATTTCATGAAAAATCATTCTTTAGTGGTATTGTTGAAATTTAGTAAGCTCACACCGTAAGCTCAAAATTAACTTGGTATGCAAGGTTTTCTCTAAACTATAGGAACCAAAATTAAACACAAGAAGTAGAAAAGACGTAGAGACGTAGCAATGCTACGTCTAATCAAGGATTTTGGGTAACGCATAATAAAAAAGCCCATCGCACTGGAAAATATTATTTGTAGCAAAATGTTCTCATAAATAGCTCATGTCCCCAAACAATCTAACATTGAACCTGATTGAAGGTTCTGTCTCTTTTAGTTTTTCACCTCTTGCAGCACGAGAATTAAAAGCAGCGATGGATCAATTGATGGAAAGCCTCAAAGCTGTTTCTACTAAAAGCGCTTCTAATGTAGGTAAAGTTACTCCCCAGCGTCCGATGGAATATCGTTACACGGGAGAGGTATTTTTAGAAATTTTTTGTAATCCCAATATCTGGGCTACACCCTTCGCGGCTAAAGTCCTGCTTACCATTCGTGATGCGAGTATCCGTCTAACGACAGAAGCGGAACTCACCCGTCTCATTGAAGATGTAAATCAGTATTTAGAGCAAGTGGGTTAGTAGGAGGGTGAGGGGGGTCTCCCCGCTTTCCCAACGTGGCGTTTAGAAGGTAGTATTTAGCAGAACAACGCTCCAACGCTCTAAATAAATAAGATATGAAAAATCACCGGAACAGTTCCATATGAGAAACCGCCCCGGTAATTTAATTAACAAATTATATTCTAAGTGTTGGAGTGGATGTGCTGCAATTGCCGTTCCTTTGCACTCTTGCAAGGTTATCCCCTCTCTTTTGACCAGGAGGAGTCTTTTTCAAAGAGAAAATGCCTTGTCAACATCCTAATCGTAGTGCCGCCTGTACTAACCTTTAAGCGTTTCTCCAAGACACTTGGCAAGTGTGTTTCAACAGACGCTTAAGAAGTTTCCATCAACGAAACCTCTTCGTGCTATAGAGGCGATCGCGCTACTTGACGCTTTTGTATAAATTAGACTAAGCAAGTTTCTGTAATGATGGAATTGAGCGGCATGGATCACTTTAGACCGATTATCAGCAGAGAATATCCTTGACTATTAACCCTTAAACCTTCTGTTGTCAGATCCGCACATCCATTCAGACGCTTTCATTTCAAAAACTGAGGATTACAACAAAAACCCATTAATCGTTTTCCCATTTTTCACGACCAATCAAATCGCCGATGCGATCGCGCAGTAAAAAATCACATTTTTCTAATTCGCATTCCACGCAAACCCACTCTCTCGCAGGGATGTATTGGCAGAGTGTGTATATTGGCTGTTGTCGGCTGACCATCCCCTTTTGCACCAGTCGGCGTGCTTCGTCTTGGATGACATCCAGAGAGTAGTAATTAATAGAAGGCACCGTATTGATACTCATGGTTTTAACTCACAAAGTTACACTTAATTGGTATTCCTAAGTTTTATTAGGAACGAACACCACAAGGATTAATCTTGTGGCTGGGCTTTTGTATTTTGGTATACGGAACTATTTACATTTTGACGCTATACATCCTGAAATTATCTAAAGAAATGTTAAGAAAGTCAAGTATTCGTGACTTTTGCTTTGAATGCGTCTCAAAAAATAGTACCCCGGTAATTATAGTAACGTCTTTATCAAAAGTGCAAATTCTTTTGAAAAGGTTTAAAAGCGTTGCACAAGAATGCTTTCATCTCTGATTTGGTAGAAGTTATTAGTTCGTTGGCAAGTTATTTAAATATCAAATGATGTACTTAAAGTAGTGTCTGAGACTGGTAAAATCCTTTTCCGGTGAAACAGACTTGAAATATTTAGCCGAAGCGAGGGTATAAACTGTTGCAAAGCATAACGGCTAAAGTACACCACGAAAGCCTTTAAATAACTATTTGTTAATAATTTATTCAGTAAATATACATATGCGAATTGACCTTCAGGAATGTAGAAAAAAACATTGGTTTTGGTAAAAAACTGTAACAATGTTGGATGATTTGCTTTTAGGTTAACACTGGTTTGGGTCTGGCGATCGCTATTTTGAGTTATGTATAGCATTTGGTATAGCTTCCTTAATTGCTTGGGTGGCTTGAAGTGAAAAAATCTAATGGCAAAAGCTGATTTCTGACAATTAGATTGTGTAAATGAATACTGTAGGATATATAAATCTTGCATTGATAAGTTTTCTCGATAAAAGAGGTACTGAATCATTAATTATTTTGATTTTGTTACGAAACCTTAACAAAGTCAAAAGGGTGTTTTTTTGCTATTCTCCCTTGCCCGACCAATAGCGAATGATGTTTAATTTAACGACCTACCTACCATATCTAGGCAACTAGGCATAGTCATATTTAAGCAAATGTAAAGCGATCGCATCTGTAAAGTGTTTAGCTGATTTCCTGGAAGTAATTGTTGTTCAAATCACATTGTCAATTCAGTTACAGAGATACCTGGTGAAGTTTCCCGCCATAATTTAAAAGCCCTCAGCTTAATTGAGTATTGATTACCCAATTAAACTGAGGGGATATTAGAGAGGTGCATACTTACGCCAATTTATCAACATAATGGCGGGTCAATCGGCAAAATCATCATCTTCATCGGTGCTGTCGTCTGATACCTGACTTTCCTTAGGACGGTTATTCTCTAATTGGTTTAATAAGGACAGCACCTTATTACCGCGTTCAATTGAGCGATCTTCCACAAAAACCACCTCTGGGGTGCGACGCAGACGCACCCTAGCACCAAGTTCGCTGCGAACGTAACCTGTTGCTGATTTTAAGCCTGCCATTGTTTCTACTTTGGCTTCGTCACTACCATAAATGCTGACGTAAATTTTGGCGTGTTGCAAATCGCCAGAAACATCAACATCGGTGACACTTACCATTCCTGTGCCTACACGGTCATCCTTAATGCCACTGAGCAGCATTTGGCTAACTTCCCGTTTAATTAATTCAGCAACGCGGGAAACACGGCGAGTTGTAGCCATAGATATTATGCCTCCTCACAGAGGTTCAACTAAACAAATAGAATACTAAAGAAAGTTGCGATCGCCATCTTGACGCTACAAGCAACGTATGCTCATGGTCTAAATTGTACTGAAGCCAAGCATTGCCCGTAGGGTAAGAGTCACGAAAACCAGACTACCGAAAATTAAGCCGAAAACAGCGATCGCAGTCACTGGGTTTTTAAACAACGACACTAATGGTTCAAACGTATTCAGCAATACGCCTAAGAGGGTAGTAAGAAAGTAGCGGAAGTAACGTAAGATGTTTTCCCAAAATCCATCAAACATTTTAATTTATACTGCCTTGTTATAAACTATAGGTTTGTTTTGATGTGCCCCATCAATTTAATTGTAATCTATGAGGTTGGTAAATTACTCAATCAATAGAAAATATAGTTCGTCAGTTATATTAGCTATATTTAGTCTTAGTCGCGACTATTTTAATTAAATGTTAAGTCAATCTAAATCAACTTTACCGCGTCCCTTTTTGAAATGGGCGGGCGGCAAAAGTAAGTTGATTAAACAATATCTTGCTCATTTACCATCCGAAAATACTTATAAAAATTACTATGAGCCGTTCCTAGGTGGTGGTGCCGTTTTTTTTCATCTCCAACCTTCAAATGCTATTTTGACTGACATTAATGCAGAATTAATTACTACTTATCGCTGTGTTCGGGATAATATTCAAGAATTAATTTCTCTGCTAAAAGAGCATGAAAGCAAACATAGTAGAGATTATTATTATAATGTACGAGCTAATCCACGAAAAACCGATTTAGAAAAAGCCGCTCGTCTAATTTATCTTAATAAAACCTGCTTTAACGGTCTTTATCGGGTAAACTCACAGGGTAAATTCAATGTACCTTTAGGCAAATACAAAAATCCTAATATTTGTCCGGAAGATTTACTAATTGCCGCTTCCAAAGCACTTTATCAAGCTGAAATTAAACAAGCTAATTTTACAGAAATACTCAATCATGCAACTACTAGTGATGATTTCGTTTATTTTGATCCACCATATTATCCCATAAGTGAAACTAGTTATTTTACATCTTATACTAATTATTGTTTTAAAGAAAATCAGCAAATTCAACTAAGAGATATATTTGTGACATTATCTGAACGCGGTGTAAAGGTTATGCTATCTAATTCAGATTGCGAATTTATTCGCAACCTTTATACTGGTTTTAATATCCACACTATATCAGCAGCAAGGGCAATTAATTCTAATGCTCAAAAAAGAGGAAAAATTAACGAGATTTTAGTAACTTCATATTAAAGGTTATTGTTAGACCAGACAATAAATGAACTTAAGGTATGAACTGCTAGCAAATTTTGATTATCACCAACTTGCTTGATTAACCAAGAGATAGCTTGTGGTTTCATTCCTCCTCCGTCAATTAATACTACTGCTTGTGCAGGATAGCAATTTTGAATATTTAAGTTGAGATAAGGGAGTTTTTCATCGACGGAACCGCTAGTTTGCTGCCATTTACACTCAATAATCAAGCCAGAAGAGATTGAGGCAGCACCAATAATAAAAAAGTCTACATATATTTCACTACCATAAATTCCTGGTCCAATGTGAACCTGCTTTGCATATCGTTTTGGTATGCTGCTTGAGCTTAAAAGACATCCGAGACGTTGTTTTTTTGGTAACTCATAACCGACTTCGATATATCTATGCCCCAGTAAAGCACCTTCTACAGCTTTTTCCAAGACATTGCCAGAAGTAACTGCTCTTCCCCCTTGAGTCATCTTGAACCTGATAATTTTTCAAAGTTTATAAATTTAGCATTCCACGGAAGCAGCAGAAAATTATTAGTTACTTAATATGAATTTTCGATTAGGGATGGGAAAGGCTAGTTTTGTAAATAGAAAATTTCAAATGGTACTATTGTACTAATTCAAGACAAATGTATTAAGTTCATGTAGGGTGCGTTACGGCATTAGCAACGCACTGAAATCGATAATTACATATGGTGCGTTACGCTTCGCTAACACACCCTACGCTTGAAATTTCTTGACTAGATTAGATAGAAAGTAAGAATAAAATGGTATTTTTGTACTAAATAAATACAGAGGTTATGGGTTTAAAAGTATTTTAAGCTTTGATATGATTTCACAATTTACAAATATAACAAATCGCCCGATCGCTTAAATTCCCGCCCTTTGTAGGGAGGGAAGATAAGGAAGATTAATTGAAGTGAAGGTTAGATAAAACATCTAGAATAAATGCTTACAGAATTAGGATAAAGCTTAGAAAATGCTGATATTATTTAATATCACCCTACTATATTAAAGCTTTAACCAGCCTGGGCTTCAGAGTTATTATTACGAATAGCCCATGCAAGTTCTAGAAGTTGAGTCCAGCGCTTTTGCAGTTGTTTGGGAGTGCATTTAATTGCTTTAGCGATCGCCTGATCGCTATGTTTTGCACTTTTCATCTGCAAGATTTGCCGTTGCTGCGGTGAAAGTTGATTCAAAAAGGTTTCCCACTGCTGTGAAGATAGTCCCAGCTTGTGATCCAAACTTGCACCCAACCATTGATGTACTAATTGCCAATGATGTTGCTTGGAAAACTTTTCAACATGATATTTAAAACGCTGTTGCAGATAATCGCGCTGACGACTAGTTAAACCGAGAATAGAGTCAATTTCTGGTGCTGACAGGTCTTGGAGTTTTAAGCTGAGATAATCAACGCAGTCAGATTGACCTTGAGATTCTAGATATTTCATCAACTCAGCGATAACGCGATCGCGCTCAGATTCTTCTGCTGGATCGAAACTTGCTTGAGCAAGCATTTGCGATCGCACTTGTTGCACTGCCGAGTTACGCTGATAAGATTCTCCTTCTTCACCTTTAGCAGATTCTACCGCCATTTCAATATCAACCGTAGTTTCTTGTGGCTGACGACGGGCAAAACCTTGAGCACGCAGTATAATCAATTGCTGATTGGCACCACCTGGTAAATTAATCCGGCGTTTAGCATACTGCTCTGTAAACGCCATGTATTCTGCTAATTCCAACTGAGTGCGGGGAGTGTAATTCTCTGGTAGTTCGTTTTCCCGCCGAAAAGCTTTGATCGCTTCGATGTAAAATGCTTGTAAGAAATCTTCAATCAGATTGTAACGAGCTTCAAATTTTAACTCGCCGCCCGCTGTTGCAATGTGACGGTAAACAATCGCACCCAGATGGCTGTGTAATTCTACACGCCCTTGTTTAGAACCCAATTGACAGTAACGCAGGCATTTTTGCTGGCGATGCCTTGCTAATGTTAGCTGCCAAGACTTTATTTCTCCAGAATTTTGGATGCGATGGCTCTTATCGCAAATGCGTTCTACTTCTTTGGCGATGCGTGTGACTACAGATTCTATACTCGCAGGCGTAGCTTTCACAGCCGCTTGCATTTCCTTACATAGCAGCTTGATCAAAGCATCGGCGTTGCTTGCTGATAAATCTTCGCTCGTAACGTGGTTGTCTAAAGATGGCTCAGATATGGGTAGATTGGCGAGGTTAACTTTCATGACTTTTCCTAGGAGGGGTATAGCACCGTAACTTCAAGCAGACACAGCATCCAAGGCAAACCTCAGATATTTATCGCAAGCCCTGCTCACATATATGTATGAGTATAAAGAATATGCAAAAGCTACGGCGATGTCGGTGTGTCGGTTTTTTCATCAGCAACCGGATAGCGACTGGCACAAGGCTATGTGCCATTGCTAAAAATCGCTTATAACCGTTACTGTGCCGACTTTTGCCGTCATCCCAATCATAGCCGCTCCCAGCCTGATCGGTATGACAATTTGCAAACTGGAGCATCTTTTTTCTCATTTTCCGAAATTACCGGGGCAGTGTGTGAAGTAAACTTATTACACCCAAGCTACTGCTTCCTCCCAGCCTAAACCCCGCCTAGTAATTGTTGGTTCCTCTCCCGTCAAATCCAAAATAGTAGACACTTCATATGTGGGTTCCTCGCCAGTATCCACAATCACATCTACCAAATTGTCCAAACGGTCAAATAAATCTACTCGCGACAGAATATCCTCTATATCTACCTCAATTTCCTCATCTTCTTTATCTACCGGCAAATGTGCCGAAGTCGAAATAATCGGATTTTCTAAAGCCGCTAACAATGCCAAACACACTGGATGATTTGGTACGCGAATTCCCGTAGTTTTCCGCTTGGGACTTTGCACCAGTCGCGGTACTAACTTGGTGGCAGGTAACAAAAATGTGTAAGGTCCAGGAATCAAGCGCTTCATAATTCGATAAGCTGTGTCACTCACCGAAGCATAAGTTGCCACATTTGAAAGGGAAGGACACAAAAACGTCAGGGGTTTATCATTTGCTAGCTGTTTAATTTGCCGCACCCGTTCCACCGCCGATTTAGCATTCAAGTCACAACCGATCGCGTAAACTGTATCGGTAGGGTAAAGCATTACTGCTCCACTAGCAAGTGCCTCCTTTATTTCTTGTATTCGACGGCTTTGGGGATTATCAGGATGGACAGAGAAAATTGTTGCCATAGGGGAGTGGGGGAGTGCGGGGACAAGGG
>CASBQA010000063.1 GCA_949127635.1 Nostocales cyanobacterium PMM_0069
CACTAATGTACTAGATAATATCGTTTTACTGGAAATTGTCGGTTGTTGGTTGTTATTTGTTAGTTGTTGGTAATTGTTCTTTGTCCCCAGTCCCCAGTACCCAAGGACGTGCTGATTCTGTGATATTATCTTTTACTCGATCTAGTAGGGTGTCAACAACTCTTACGTTTTGGTTGTGTCGCCAAACAAGACTATAGTTGAGATATTTTTCTACAAGCATCAGCAATTCTGTGTCTGTAAATGGTTTTGTTAAATAATCTGTTGCTCCAACCATCCTTGCTCTAACGCGATCAATAAATGCATTTTTACTAGTTAGCATGATAATCGGCACGAGGCGAAATGCTGTTGAATGTCGCAGCATTCCACAAATTTCGTAACCATCTAACTCTGGCATGGTTATATCGCATAAAATTAGATTTGGCTTGATTTGAAAAACACAGGCGATCGCTTCTAGGGGATTGGTGAAGGCGATCGCTTCATAACCTTTTGGTTTCAAAATAGACTCTACAGTTTCACAAATCGTAGCCGTATCGTCAATACACACTATGCGTGCCTTTTGTAATAACTCTTGTTTCCTTTGTTGAATTTCTGTAACCGTAGATATACTTGAATATACTAAATGCACGCAACCTTGCTGCACGTATGGATATATCGCTTTAGCAACTGTCAAAACGTCTCGATTCAGATACCGAGCCAATTGACGCAAAGATGTTTTACCATCGACCCACTGCTGTAACTTATTCACCGTTGCTGCTGGCAATGAGGAACGTAGTTCAGTTATATCAGCAAGCACGGGAAATTGATCGGGAGATTGAATATGCGGATAAAGCAACTTCCACTCTTGCACCTGCTTCATAATTTTAGTGACAAGCGGACCAATCTCTAAGGTAGTTAATTGCGGGGCAAATGCCGAACCCAAGTCGAAAATGAAGCTACCTTGATGTAAACTCAGCAAATCAAACAAAGTCTCATGCACCAAGCGGTGGATAATAGTTTGCGCCACTTTTGGTTGAATAATATTCCGCTCTAAAAGCGTCCAAAGATAGCCGTATTCTGGAGCATTTAGTGTTTCTAGATAAGCAAGTTGCACTTTGTCAACTGGTTTCTGAATTTGGTAATGACGCAAGTAATCAGCAATTCTTGTCAAACTGCTGTCGCTATCTTGGCAATAAATAATTTGACCATTGAAAAAGAATACGTACCAAGACTGTTGTTTAAACTCAGACCAAGAACCCTGTCTAATTACTTCATCTACACTACGTTTGTTGCTATTGTGACAGCTACGGGCTTCTACAAATAATTGCCCTGTTCGCTGCCCCAACTCAATCAATTGGAGAATACTACGAATATCAATTTCATTTAAATTTCCGTACATTTAGCTAAAAGGCGCTCCAAGTCATTTTATTTAGATTCAATGTTAATTTTGCCCTTTTTTTCCACGATACCCTCACTTCAAACTTTAACTTTGTTTAATATACTTTTACAATGCTAGTGATAACACGGTAGTCATGACAACTGCTACCAGTACAAAATGTAAAAACGCGACAAGTTGATTTTATAAATATCAAGACGAAATCTCGCGTCTATAAATAGTTTTGTTTGTCTTATTTTCTTATATAGGTGAAATAAGACAAATTTACGCAATTATTTAAGGCATAGCCCAATATAGGGCGTTAAGTACATCAAAAGGAATAGCGGTGTGCTGTATTTAGCAGAAGTACAAAAACAAAAAGGCGGCTTACTCGGTGGTGGTTCTAAAACAGAACTGAAATTACTGGCTTGTCAACGGACAGACCAAAATTGGAGTAATGTTTCAGAAGAAGTGATTGCAGCTGAAGACGCTAACAAATTAAACGATGGCGCTCTAGTGCTGGTTGAATTGAATCCTCAGCGTCAAGTGCAGAGAATTCAAGAAGCAGGGCGTCCGCTAGTTAATATTTTGCAGAATTTTTCTCGTCAAGTAGAAAAATTTAAGCTCAAAGAAGAAGAAATTGATCAGTGGAAGGAGTCACTGACATTTCAGGCACAAGAGTTAAATCGCCGCGAAATGGAAATGGAAGCGCGTGCGGAACAACTGCAACAAATGGATGATGATTTTCAACGTCTGGAAGCCGAAAAGCAAGAACTTGATACTTCAAAACAGGAAATAGAACGGTTGCGAGAAGAATTTGAACGCAATCGCCAAGAACTAGAAGGTGCTTGGGAGCATTTGCGCGGTGAGCAACGCCGTTTGGAGGAACATCAAGCAGAATTTCAGCAAGGGAATGTTTTAGATGAGGAGCAAAGTCGGGTGTTGAGAGAGTTGCTCGATCGCCTTTCAAATCAAGTTGCTCCCACTGAAACAGTGCGCGAGCATCTTAATTTTGCCTTAGAAATGGTGGAAAGCCAGCAAGCTACTCTTAATCCACGCTGGCAAGAATTAGAATCTCTAAGAACTACGGCTACTCAACAGCAAGCGGAAATTGACCAACTAGAGCAAACAAAGTGCGATCGCCAATCTGAATGGCAACAAGCCCAAAATGCTTTAGAGCAGCAAACAGCAGAGTTGAAAATAAATACAACATCTCTGACTACCAAACTTGAATGCGCTCGAATGCTTCATGTGCAGTTACAACACCAAGAAGATTTACACCAGCAAATTGAATTTTTGGTGGCTATTTCTAGTGATGTAGTTCTTGGCGAACAAGTTAATGTCGAAGCTTTGGAAAAAATGTCTCTACAAGAACTGCAACAAACAGTCCAGGACTTACACGAAAAGTTGCAAATTGACTCTAGCTTTGTCCACGAGCAAGAAGTAGAACTGAAATTCAAACAAGACTTTATAGACGAACTGCAAAATAAGTTAAATCAAGCATCTGACAATGACCATATCAATTTAGAAATGGAATTGGCAGATGAAAAAGACTTATACCAAATGTTAAATGAAACATTGGTAGGACAACGCCGCAGTTTATTACATCGGCAAGAGTCTTTTAAGCAACACCAAGTGGTATTGCATCGCCGACAAGGACATTCTGAAAATGAAGATGAGTACAAAATAGATTTAGTACCAATTTTGCGGCAATTTGAGGCGCAACAACAACAACAGTCGAAGGAACTGCAAAACTTAGAACGTGAGATTGAAGAGATCCGTTCTCAAATTGAGCTAGCTGAAAAAACGTTCAACAATCAAATTCAGTTTACAGAACAGAAGCGCCAAGAACTAAAAGTCCTGGAAGAAAACTTGCAGTCGTTGCGAATAGCCACTGCTGAATACTGGGCTAAAGTTAATGTTTATCAAGAAACGCTACAACCAACTCAAGATTCCCTCGACGGTTTACGCCACAAACTGCAAGCCATAGCTGAATCTTTGGCTACAGTACAGGAAACTGGTGATTATCAACTTCAGACTATTACCCAGATGCGTCAAACTATTTTAAGTTTGATTCAACCACAATTGTTAGCGTGTTAAAAGTTCAGTACGCGGTAGAGACGTAGCATTGCTACGTCTCTACATATAACTGCTAACTAATATCCAGTCGTTTTCTACTTTGGCGATCGCACCTCCAGGAAATGGATCGGTTTGCGATCGGTTTGGTGCTGTAATTAAAGCTGTTAGTTTTTCGATTTGCTCAAAACTAGGCGCACATGGAAGTATTTGTTGTAAACAGTAACGCATGACGCGACGCTGCAATGCCAATGGTGCTTTCTGCAAAATGCGACGATTCAGTTTTAGGGGGAGTATCTCCTCTTGTCTCCCCATCTCCCCATCTCCCCCACTCATCGCTTCACAGCGCAAGCGATCGGCTGCTTGTTCTAAATATTCCACTTCAGCTTGCAGAAGTTCGGCGGTTTGAGCTAAAGCTGATTCAACTTGGGGGTTGAAATTTTCTTGTAAATATGGTAATAATTCTAGGCGGATGCGGTTACGGGTGTACTTCAAATCTTCATTTGTGCAATCTTCCCAAATTGGTAGTTGAAAGTCTTTACAAAAATCTCCCGTTTGGGCGCGAGTGATTTCTAAAAGTGGACGCACTAGCAGAATATTATCGGTTAATGGGCGTTGCCAAGTTAAAGCTTGTAAACCATCAGCACCAGTACCACGCATTAAGTTGTAAAGAAGAGTTTCAGCGCGATCGCTCTTTGTGTGACCTGTAACTATATAGTTGTAATTATGTTCAAGTGCGATCGCTCTCATTGCTTGATATCGCCAATTTCGTGCAGCAGCTTCACTATTTAAAGCTTCAATAGCGGTTTCTAAATAAAAGGATATATCCCAGCTTTTGGCTAAATTTTCTACATGCTGTGCATTACCTTGCGAGTCAGGACGCCAGCGATGATCGCAGTGAGCGATACCTAAATGCCATCCCCATTTTGGTTGTAAATCTAACAGTAACTTGATTAAACACAGAGAATCCTGCCCACCGGAAACCGCAACTAATAAACGTTGATTGCTTTCAAATAAATGACGCGATCGGATGGTGCGATGTACTTTTGCATGGAGAGGAGTCCAAAAAGAGCGGCTCATTATTTATCGGTAATATTACCCGACGATTAAAATCGCGGCTCATTGTTAATTAATACCCGACGATTAAAATCGCGGCTACACAAACGAAGTCCGCCTTCGCGGACTAAACTAACCATATAAAAAAACGCATTTAGCCCACGCAGGTGGGCTTTGTTCCTATAGCCCCAGACTTCCAGTCTGAGGGCATTATGATTAAAAAAACCAACCGTAAGAATGCAAACCTTTACCCAAAAGATTCACACCCAGATAGCAAATCCAAACAATAACAAAGCCAATAGCAGCTAAAATTGCCGGACGACGCCCTTGCCAACCACGAGTAATTCTAGAGTGAAGATATGCCGCAAACACTAACCAAGTAATTAGTGCCCAAGTTTCTTTCGGGTCCCAACTCCAATAAGTACCCCAAGCTTCATTTGCCCAAACTCCACCAGCAATAATGCCAATTGTGAGCAGGGGAAATCCTAACCCAATGATGCGATAACTGACATTATCTAAGGTTTCGGCAAGGCTGAGGCGCTGGGGTGTAAGAGTTTCTTGGGAATTTTGGATTGGTGTTGCCAGTACTGTATCCAAAACTGCTGTTTTGCCGTTGCCGTTGCTATTAATTTCAAAACGAGCAAAGCTATTATTTTCCGCAGCGGGTATTGGTTGTTCAGAAACTATTTCACCAGCTTTACGTAAGCGATAGCCGTTGCTGCGATAACCACCAGCACCGACAGAACTACCTTGTAGTTGAATATTTTGACCGCTAGTCACGAAAAGAAAGGCGATCGCTAGCAGCGAACCTACCATCAAAGCCGAATAACTAAACATCATCACACTAACGTGCATCATCAACCAATTAGACTTCAGTGCAGGCACTAAAGGTTCTGACAATCGCATTCCTGATGGCAGTGTCAGGGTGGCAAAAGCGCTGATGCACATTGCTATAGGGGAAGTAAAAACCCCTACCAAGCGGCTGCGGCTTGTATTTTCCGCAATTAAATGGACGGTGGTAATTCCCCAAGTTAAGAAAAATAACGATTCATAAAGATTACTCAGAGGAAAATAACCCGCTTCGATCCATCGCGCTCCTAGTAGCGTGGCTATACACAAATTAGCGATCGCCATACCAGATGTCCCCAAAGCGGCAGTTGCGGACAAATTTGGAAAAGCTGCCCCAACCCAATAAACCAGCATCGTGAGAAATAAAACGGCAAAGGAAGCATTGTCCAGCCAATTCTGGAGTACAACCAGATTCATACAGTGTTCTCCCCAGTGGATTTAAATAAAAAATAGATTCTGACTTTATTGATCCTATCTGTTTCTGGAGAATATGGGGACGAAGAGACAAGGGG